>JAFZOY010000060.1 GCA_017552705.1 Bacteroidales bacterium | reverse complement strand
TGTGCTTTTTTGGTAGCGCCGCTTTTCGCTTTACCGCCACCATACGATTTGCTTGTCCCGCCAATTTCGTAGTTCGCACCTACTAAAAATACAAGATAGGAATCTTGGATTTTATGGCCAGTGTTATTAGATATATGTGCGTCAAGGGCGTCAGTGAATGTTAAATCCCATGTGCCTTCTGCAAATACATGTACAGGACCTACATCAAATCCTGCACCAACACCTAATGGGTATATTAAACCAGTTGCGGTTGTGTCATTTTTAACCACACCAGTTGTCGTTTTATACCATTTTGAATGGTAGGAAACTGCACCAATACCAACAAGCGCGTATGCTGAAAATGGAAAATCAGCACCTAAAATACATTTTAGGGCGTCGATTTTCAAATCAAAATGGTAGTCAAAGAAATTCCCTTCAAACGCTTGGTTCATTGGTTTAGACGCCATATCCAACTGCTTTTCTCCCCATAATTTACCATATGAACCAGCTATACGTGCGTTGAATCCAGGATATAAGATTTTTTCAACTTCAAGTCCGAAATCGTAGCGAGTATCACCAATACGATTGTCGTCGGAAGTAGGTGTGTGCATTATATCTCCGGCAAACGATGTGGCTCCACCAAACCCACCAATACACCAGCCTTCCTTCATCCATGACTGGGAATTGGCTGCCATAGCCGCCATCATTACGAGTATTGATATAAATACCTTTCTCACGTATATTAATAATTAGGTCGCAAAAATATGTTTTTTTTTTTTTATGTACAAAAAGTATGCTAAAAAATCTATAATTACTTATTTGCAGTTATTGTCTTCGTAATCGTCAACCATTTCTGTTAACTGTTGTAATTCTTCATATTCAGGTGTATCCTTCTTTGCATTGAATAGTTCGTCAATTCTTTGCAGTGCTTTTTGATACTCTTCCTCTGTTGTGATTTTTTCTATGTCCATTATATTATAAATCTATTATTTGCCAAACTTCCCATGATTTCATTTCCTCGCCAATGCCAAGTGTGGTGTAGGGAGAGTGGTATTCCACTTCTAATAAATCATTTCCGTCACCGTTCTCGGTATGGTTGTATATTTCAACTAATCCTTGTTCTGGATGAATCAGATTTTTCTTGTGCATTTCAAACCAAATCTGGAACTGGAATTTGCCTGTCGCAATTGAAATTTGTGGTTCCTTAGGGTAAATGAATGTCTTGGAACTACGTTCTGAAAATCCTTTTGGCGGTTTTTGGGGACAATATGAAAATGTCTCGTTTTGTAGTTCGTAGGGCATTTCTGTTGATGCTTCTGATAATACAGGAACTATCCGCACATTTTCTTCCACAGCCGATACCGACATTTTGCACATGCCGTCGAAACGGGTGTTGTGCCATACATCCCATGCACAAGGTTTGTCGCCTGTATTTGTTACAATGGCTTGTATAAAAACGCTTCCGTCGGGATTTACAGCGATCTCTTTTTCTATGGTTACACCAGAAATCGGACTATGTGGACCTTTTATGTGAATTGCGGACTCCGATCTCTGTATAACGGAATATTCAGCGATATACAGATATGGATCGGGGGGCCATTCGGCAGCCGCACGTTGGCGCTCTTCGTTTATTGTTTGGTGAATCCACCACTCTTTTTGCGGGCCAAGCCAAACGGTATGTCCGCAATATGGCACAAAATCAGTGTGCTCGTCAACGATTGGTTTTTTCGTCACGTCCCATAATTCAGGATTGGATTTTATAAGATTCTCCGAGCCGTTTTTGGAAACAAATACAATCGTACCTCCAATTTCAGGCAGTACGCCGACAGTTATTCCTGCATTTGATATATATTGTACCTTTGAATTCATCTATAGACAAATTATTAATGTAACAACTACGCCGACTCCAATTATAGCTGCCGAAGTTGCGGCAACTTTATATATCCATGGCATTCTCAATGTATTGGCATTGTCGTTTCCATTTAGATAATATTGGGGTAACGATTCCAGTCGTTTACGCTGCGCCGCTTGAGGATCCTTAACCATTTTGCATTCCTTGTCTTGAATGTACATCGTATGCCTTGATTTTTCAGTAAATGGTTCCCACGCAATGTTATCAGTGCTTGGATTACCAGTTTTTATGAAATTTATCCACAAAGATTGTACCATATTTGCCATTGATGAGTCGACAACTTCCTCGTCGAATACATTTTGGTCGAGATTATTCAAAACGAACGGTAGTTCAACACCTTGGCAAGCTTTTAGATTCTTTTTGGTTGACGGGTATGTCCAGTAATACATATATGTATTGCTATTTTTCTTTGCATTTGCGATTGCTTGATTTGTGGCAGGTATGCGATATACCACATCGTTGTAGTAGTCGGTTATTCTCCAAACTTTTTTTGTTTTCCGACGGTTAATGAATTCGTCAGATATTTTTCGGTCGATATCCTGCATCGAATTGGTGTTGTTGCTGAACAAAATTGGGAGCATCATTTTATATGCGGCCATACCGCCAACTTCGGTTATCCAATACCGAAATTCGTCGGCGTTTGTCCCTATAAGCATATCAACATTCGTTTCAGTTGTTTCGTATGCGCCATATAAATCTTCAGGAAGAACAAACCCATCGCGCATAGGATAATTTGCGTAGCCGTTCAGGTTTTCGTTGATTTTTTTCAATTCTTCGGTTGACAATTTCAGCAAATCGTCCATGCAAGTCGCTTTTGTTTCCTTTAGCAACAATTTTGTGAGTGGTTGACATTCCAACTTGCTGTATGTTAAAGCTACAGAACCACTTTCAATTATTACACGGCGCATCAGGCCTCGAGCTTGTTCCATAATTGTCAGCAACGACACACAACCAGCACCGGAACCTTGTCCACAAAGCGTTACGTTTGTTGGGTCACCACCAAATGCGGCAATGTTTTTCTGAATCCATTTTAGCGCTTCAACTTGGTCGAGTAGGCCCAGGTTGCAACTCTCTTTGTAGTCGCCAACAGAGTCAACAGCCCATAAATCGATAAATCCCATTATGCCCGTTCGATAGCCGATAGAAACGAAGATTACATCGGGATGGGCTTCCACGAAATTCTGTCCGTCGTACAATGGATCGGATGTGCCCCCCCAACCATACGAACCACCGTGGATAAACACAACCACAGGCAGATTTTTTAACGTATCATTTGCGTGGGTCCAAACATTCAAGTATAAACAATCTTCACCTTGTTCGTAGTATGAGGCCAATTCTGAAGCCCATTCTGTTTGAATTGGCGATTTTCCGAAATAAAATGCTTGTCGAACAGTGGTGTCGGGTAAAGCTTCCTGCGTGGGACGCCAGCGTAAATTTCCTACTGGTTGTTGTGCGTAAGGAATACCTTTATATATACGGACACCATTTTGTTGTGTTCCGACAAAAACGCCATTGTGACAGGTAACAGCAAGAGAATCAGCGTATTCACCCGTGACGATTTCATTTACCCCATATAAATTTTTCATATAGGTTTTATCGTCGTTGGCACACAACGCCAACTTGGTAAAACACGCCAAGCAGATAAAAATCAGTGTCTTAATAATTCTCATACGATAATTCACCTTACAAAGATATAATTTTCCCGTATATTTTTTTCATATTTGATTGCTTAACGAAAAAAACTTTCAACAAATAAGAAACATCTTGTTGAATATACAAAAAATACTACCTTTATGCAAAATTTAAATATACAACAATGGCAAAGGTTTTAATTATTGGGGCTGGCGGTGTAAGTCAGGTAGTTACGTTCAAGTGTGCTCAATATCCAGAAGTGTTTTCCGACATTATGTTGGCAAGCCGTACGAAGTCGAAATGTGATAAAATTGCGGCAATTATAGAGGAAAAACTTGGCAGAAAAATTCAAACTGCCCAAATTGATGCAGAAGATGTTCCTGCGTTGGTACAACTTATCAAGTCGTTTCAACCGAAGTTGGTCATAAACGTGGCATTGCCGTATCAAGACCTCTGTATTATGGATGCGTGTTTGGAGGCTGGCGTAAATTATATGGACACAGCGAATTACGAACCAAAAGACGTGGCTAAATTTGAATATAGCTGGCAGTGGGCATATCAAGATAAATTCAAGGAAAAAGGCTTGACAGCAATTCTCGGTTGTGGTTTCGACCCAGGACAAAGCCAGATTTATACCGCATATTTGGCAAAACATTATTTTGACGAGATTCATTATTTGGATATAGTTGACTGCAATGGTGGCGACCACGGAAAGGCGTTTGCAACGAATTTTAACCCGGAAATCAACATTCGTGAAATTACGCAGAAAGGTCGTTATTGGAAAGATGGCAAATGGGTAGAAACCGAACCTCAGGAAATTATGTTCCCGTTGACGTATCCTAACATTGGGGTACGCAAGTCATATTTGATGTATCACGAAGAATTGGAGTCGTTGGTGAAGAACTTCCCGACCATAAAAATGGCTCGTTTCTTTATGACGTTCGGTGATGAATATCTTACCCATCTCCGTGTAATTCAAAACATTGGAATGGCAAGTATAAAACCGATTTTGTATAAAGGTGTGGAAATTGTGCCTTTGCAATTCTTGAAAGAAACTTTGCCAGCTCCCGAAACACTTGGCGAGAACTATACAGGCGAAACATCAATTGGTTGCCGTGTAAAAGGTATAAAAGACGGCAAAGAAAAAACAGCCTATATTTGGAACAACTGTAGCCATCAGGCGGCATACAACGAAACGGGCGCACAAGGTGTTTCATACACTACTGGCGTGCCAGCAATGACAGGTGCGATGATGTTCCTTACAGGAAAATGGCAAGGTGCGGGCGTGTTCAACGTGGAAGAATTTGATCCGGATCCATTTATGGAAGTGATTGGAAAACATGGTCTTCCGTTCGAAGTAAAAGAAAATATTGATTTGGAATTGACATATTAATGTCAGGCTAAGATTTGCATTATTGTTATACATAATAATAATGTAAATCGCCCATTATAAAAATAGAGCCGTTACATGTCGTAGCGGCTCTATTTTTATTGTTTGAAGAGATTTTTACAAAACCTCTTTTAGCTTTCCATCTTTTTTTGCCTCAACGTATTTTTCTAGTTTTTTATCTATTTCCACATGGTATTTTTTGTACATGCAGTAGCGAACAAACTTGTCGATTGCTTGATATTGCAGTTCCTCCTCTTCAATTTTGAAATCGTTTTCGATGGCTGTTTTGCATAAACCTGCAAAATAGCGTGCCGTAAGAGGCGCATTGTTATTGATAACCTTAAAGAATTTCTTGTGTGGTTGGAAGTTGTAGTAGGGGTTATTGTTCATCCATTCCACTAAAAAATCGAATGCGATAAGGTTATTTTCGTCGTTTTTGACTGACGAATTAAGCAGGAAGTCGCAGCATTCCATTACTTTAGGCTGCATTTCTGCATATTCAGCGGAGTCGGTCAGTAATTTCCCTTTCAGTTCGCTGAAGTCTTGTGCCAAGAGTTGGCTACATGCCAACATTGCTGTCAAGGCTGTTAATAGTATCTTTTTCATAATATAGAATTTAAGTTTCTAAAAAATAATATGCAATGTACGGAATTTTTATCAAAATTCGTTCCGTAATTTTCCGAAATGTATGTTTACAAAGAGTGTAATGAAATACCATGAGTTTTCGTCGTTGCACATAATTCTGATTTCGCGCAGATAAGTTTGGATGCTTGTGCCAATTTCCACCGATGAAGTGTAGGCGTTTTTGCTTGAAAAATTGAACTCCCCGCTTGTCATCGCAAACAAACCTGGAACGAACTTCAGTTCGTTGAGTCCGTAGGAAAACGAAGCTTTTCCGTATTTTGTGTAATTCGAATCGTTGAATTTTTCAATCACGTCGAATCCATCGGGATACAGCACATGGTAGTAGGTGGGCTTTTCTATGGCGATGGCGCCGCCGATGTTGTAGTTCCAATAAATTGCCACCGAATTTTTGTCGAATTTACTGAATTCTTCGTTTTTTCGCCCGATGGAGAAGTGGAGTGCCCCCACGTTGTTTTGTTTCCCGTAGATGGTTTGTCCCGTAGCCGATGATAGTCTAATTTCTTTTGGACTTCTTAGATTAACAAAACCAATGGTATATGAACGGCGGTGTAGGTAGTCTATGTATTTCCCGTAGCGGTACCCAATGCCGAAACCGTTGGTGTTGAGCCCGATATAACAAGTGTAGTCGTCGGAGAATAAAATTTTCGTTTGATTGTCAACTTCGCCTTGGCTGAATGCAGACAACGAAAAAATACAGAGCATGAAAATACTCTGTATTATGCGGAAAATTGGAATTCTAAGTATAGAATACTTAAATTCTTGAGTTGTCAATTTGTTCAACACTTGACTCACCAGGATATGCTGGACATGGATCAACAGTTTTACAAGCGGAAACAAGTGCTGCCAATGCCGCAGCCACAACCAATACTATACCTAATTTTTTCATACAAATAAAATTTTGAATAATGAATTTCTATCAATGTCCAAAGGTAATCTTTTTCTTTGAAAAAATATGGAAAGTTCCGTTTTTTTTATGCTTGGTTCGTGGATTTTTGCAAAATCACCCGTTGTAATTTCATTTTTATGATAAAGAGTGTAACTTTGCAAGTGTTTTTTTACGGTCACTATGATACAAAGAATACAAACAGTATATTTATTGTTGGCAAGTTGTTTGGTTGCGCTTTCGGCAGTTTTCCCATTGTTTAGTTTTCAGTTGGCTGAAACTTCCGAGATGCTTATGGGGCAAGAAACCCGATTGTATGCGTTTTCGTGGAAAGCTCTCGGACCTGATGGCGTGTGGAGCAGTTTGGCAACATTATATTATTTAGGTATCGCGTTTTGTTCCATTGCGTTATTTTCGTTTTCGGTGATTTTTTTCTATAAAAATCGAAAAAAACAAATAAAAATGACCAAATATGCGTTTATACTGAAAATTGCATTGTTGGCAACCGTTGGCTATTATGTGTATTTAGCTCAAACTAATGATGTTGTGGCAACGAAACCTCAAATAGGTGTGTTGCTTTTTGCAATTTCGATGGTGTTTGATTGGTTGGCGGTGAAAGCAATTCGGAAGGACGAAGATTTGGTTCGCTCTGTTGATAGAATACGTTAAATTACATTGTGATATGAAAAAGTTTTTTTGTTTTCTCGTAGTTTTTTCGTTAGCAGTTTCGGCGTTTGCACAAAAAACGCCACATAAAATCGAGGTTAAGGTTAATGGCGTGAAGGATACCACGTTGTTGTTGGGATATCATTATGGCGCGAAGAAATTAGTGTCGGATACTATTTGGGTGGATTCTAAAGGACGGGGCGTGTTCTCAGGAGATTCCTTGCTTGATGGTGGTTTGTATTTGGTACTGACTCCTGATTATCGCTATTTTGAAATCATCATCGACAATCCAGACCAGACATTCAAAATTGAAACCGATACTGCCGATTTGTTTGGAAAACTGAAAATCGAGGGTAGTGAGTCAAATACAGTTTTCATGCAGTATCAGAGAAAAAGCTCTGAGATGTATAAGATTAGAAAACCTGCTCTTGAGGCTTTGAAAGCATTGTATGCGGAAGATACCACAAAAATGAACAAGAAAAGACTTGCTGCTCGAAGAGATTCTATTACTGTGATGACCGCCAAAGTTGATTCTGTCCGTGATGTGATGATGGCATACGAAGACAATATCCGCAAGCAATATCCAACCTCGTTGTTGGCTTCAATACTGGGCTGTACGCACGAAATCGAAATTCCTGATTATCCTCGTGATGAGAACGGAAATATCACCGATTCGTTGTTCAAATATACTTATATGAAAAAGCATTATTTCGACAATATTAATCTTGGTGACGAACGTTTGTTGCGAACTCCAGTGTATGAAACGAAAATCGATGACTATTTCGACAAACAATTGATTCAAATTCCTGATTCAATTATCCCGCAGGTTGATTTTGTGATGGGACGAATCCTTGCTCAGGAAAATAAAGGCTACGAAGGCAAAATGTACTACAACACTCTGCATCATTTGTTTATGAAATATCAAAATCCAAAATATATGGGGTTGGATAATATCTTTGTCCATATTATGGCAAATTATTATTTGAATGGCCATATTCCTGCCCGTGTGGCGAACGATACCGCATATATGAACAAAATAAAAGACCGTTATGAAAAAATGGTTCATAATCAAATTGGTGTTCATGCCACTGATTTGTTGGTTTACAAGATGGGACAACAGGATACCTTGGATGAAAATATGGGCTGGACGCGCCTAAGTATGGTGAAATCGCCGTATGTGGTTTTGTATTTCTTTGATACTGATTGCGGTCATTGCAAGAAAATTATACCAGAATGGCATAAATTGTATCGAGAAAATGAATTCAAGAAAAAAGGCGTTGAAACGTTCTTGGTATATACGCAAACTGATATGGATAAATGGAAAGCATTCATTTCCGAACAGGATATGTTTGATTTCATAAACGTGTTCGATCCATACCAAAACACGAATTTCAGAACGGTGTATGATATTTATAGTACGCCGGTTGTGTATGTTCTTGACAAGGAACGGAAGATTATAGCAAAACGGCTTCCGCCAGAAACTGTGGTTGATTTGTTGAACCACGAACTTGAAAAGGACGCAAAAGAATCGAAAAAGAAATAATATAAAAGGGCAATCTTGATAGATTGCCTTTTTTAATCGTTGGGCATCAACAAGGAACTATCGCCGTAGCTTAAAAATCTATAATTGTTGTTGAGCGCGTGTTTGTAAATATCTCGCCATTCGTCGCCGACAAATGCACTGATGAGTAGTAGCAGTGTGCTTTGTGGTTGGTGGAAGTTCGTGAACATAGAGCGTACCATTCTGAATGTGTACGATGGCGTAATCATAATCTGCGTGTAATATTGTAGTTCCGAAATCGAGCGTTTTTCCATGTAGTCAATCAAAGCAGAAAGAGAATCTTTCACGCTTACGTTTTGTGGAAGTTCGTAGGCTTCCCATTGTGAAAGATGCTCGATTTGGGCGTTGGAATTCTGTACTATTTTCACACCGTTCCAATAAAGCGATTCCAATGTCCTCACCGATGTCGTTCCTACGGCTGTGATGTATGGCAGGTGATTGATAAGTTCCTCTATCAATGATTTCTTAACAATGCACAGTTCTTGGTGCATCACATGGTCGGTGTATAATTCTGTTTTTACAGGTTTGAATGTGCCAGCACCAACGTGTAGCGTGACTTTCCCGATGTCGATTCCGTGATTTTGAAAATCCTGCAACACATTGGGCATGAAGTGTAAACCCGCTGTTGGCGCTGCAACAGAACCATTGTATTCGGCGTAGATGGTTTGGTATCTGTCGTTGTCGCTTTCTTCCGATTCACGGTTCAGATAGGGCGGAATGGGAATTTTCCCAATCAATTCAAGGATTTCGCTAAATGTATGTTTGCTATCCCATTGAAATTTTATAATAAATCCGTCTTCTGTCGGCGTTTCTTTGGTGGCGGAAAAATGAATGTCGTCCGTGTCCGATATGGTCGTCAAAAGAGGTTCATCTTTCCATTTCTTTGCATTACCGACAACACATTTCCATTCACATTCACCGATTTGTGCAAACGATTGTTCGTAATTGTGAGGCTGATATGGCTCCAAACAAAGAATCTCGATTCTTGCGCCGGTACTCTTCTGCAGAATGATTCGGGCGTGTATCACGCGGGTATTGTTGAAAATCACGAGTGAATTGTGCGGCAAATAGTTTGTGCAGTTTTTGAATGTGTCATCGGAGATTTTTCCATTTCGAAATACTAATAATTTCGATTCATCGCGGTTTTCAAGAGGATGTTTTGCAATCTTTTCGTCGGGTAAGTCGTACGAAAAATCACTTATTTTTGACAAACTATCGTTCGAAGTCATTTTTTCATTAAAATTTTGACAAAAGTACGTACTTTTGAAGTGCAAAAAAAATGAAGCAATGAAATTCCAAGTAGGAGATGTTGTTCGCTATCTAAATGATGTAGGTGGCGGAACCGTTCAAAAAATAGTGAATCCGAGTGTTGTCGAGATTGTCGATGAATCAGGTTTTTCTGTGCCTGTTCACGAAAAAGAGTTGATTTTGATAGAACGTGCCGAAACGAAAGATGAGGCACCAAAGCAAGAATCCTCAATTCTGGAAAAAAACGAAGTCGTTGAATCTGAGTCAATTGAGGACGAGGATATTGAAGGCTATGAGAATCCTCATCTTTTCATGGCGTTTGTAAGAAATGCAAAAGATTCCAGTTTGTTTGAATTGTATTTGATTAACGATTGCAATTATCATCTTTTGTACGTGTTGTCGGCGGAAAACGAGGACTCTATGAGTAGAATTGGTTCTGGATTGCTTGAGGCAAATTCGAAATATCTTGTCAAACAGATTTCCTATGATAATTTATCGAAAATCGAGCATCTTCGTTGTCAGGCTGTTTTTTACAAAAATAAGGAATATGACTTGCAAAAGGTTGTGGATGTGAAAGTTGCGGTAAATCCTGTTAAGTTTTACAAACCAGGAGTGTTTGTGGTGAACGATTTCTTCGACGAAGATGCCTACGTGCTCGATGTGTATGATGCGTCTGCGTTGCAGTACGAAAAAGAACGGGAAACCTTGCGAAATGTTGATTCAAAGCAGATTGCAGATGCCCTAAAGACGAAAAAAGACGAAGAGGTTCGTGTTGTGCCACCAGCTAAAGAAGATTCAATTCGTGAGATAGACTTACATATTCATGAACTGGTTGATGACACTGCCTCGATGGAGGCTTCGGAAATGCTTGATTTACAGTTGAAAACATTTGACCGGGAATTGATGAGAGCGGTTTCCGACGGTGTTGAGAAAATTGTGTTTATCCATGGCGTTGGGAACGGAATCCTAAAAGCAAAAATACGTGGATGCCTTGATAGGGACTATCCTCAATATTTCTATCAAGATGCGTCGTTCCAAAAATATAAATTTGGAGCAACCTTGGTATATTTGCGTAAAGTTTATAAATAACGTGCGGCGGTTACGAAACATATTGATTTGCGTGCTGATTCTTGGCCTGTGGATTCCAGGATACGGAAATCCATCGCCAAAAGTCGTGCAGATTACTGTTGACAATGGTTTGATAAATGGCAATGTGCATCAAATTGTGCAGGATAGGGAAGGATTTGTATGGATTGCAACCGAAAATGGATTGGTCCGTTACGACGGATTTTATTATAAAAACTATCAATCGAAACCAAATTATATCCACAGCATTTCCCACAATTTTGTCAATTCTGTCAATACGTTCGATGGGTTGCATATTTGGATAGGCACAATGTCGGGGTTGGATTGTTATAATCCGATTTCAGGTGAATTTGAGCATTATCATTTTTATAATCAGTTGGGTAGCGTGAATATGAAACCAGCCTTGCGTGTGTTTCCTATTGCGGACGGCTGTTATGTACAAACCGACGATAAATATGTGTATTATGCTGAAAAAGGCTCTGATACGTTGCGGTCAATCGTATCGACAAAAATAGAGTCAAATAGTTTTGTGTCGTCGATTGCTTTGGTTGACGATAATCTCTTGGTTGTGGGAACTAAAGATGGACAGGTTTACAAGCTTTCCAACGATGGCTCAATTTCTTTCTTGGCTCGCAATAAGGCTGCTGTTACAGTTGTGAAAATGATTGGCGAAAATCAAGTGTGCGTGTGTTATGCCGACGGTTTGATTGAACTCTATAAAAATGACACGCTGCAAGAGTCGCATCGGCTGAGAAATATTGAGGATACGTTTATAAATGATGTTGAGATTGTTGGTGATTCAGTGTTGTGGTTCGGTATGCGGTCGTTGGGCATTTATGAGATGCAGATTGGTAACGAACCAAAACCTGTGGAGATTCCACATTTGATAAACAAGAACTGTAATTCTGTTTTCAAAGATTGTTTTGGCAATATATGGATTGGACATTCGTTTGGCGGTGTAACTCTTCGTTTGGCTCAAACATTTGATTTAGATGATGGTGGTTTTCTTGCGGAACATTTGAAGAACCAGAAAGTTTTGGCAATTCTCCGTGATGGACAGAAAACGTATGCTGGAACCGATGGGGGAGGTTTGTTTGTGTACGACGAACAAACAAAACGCATGAAAAATTATACCTATGAATCTGGTATACAGGGTATTCTGTTCGATAATGTTGTGACTGCCTTGGCCGCCGACAATGATTATATATGGGTAGGAACATATACAAATGGTGTGTTCGCTCTTTCCAAAAAAACAGGTTCATTGGCGTTTCAAAAGCAGTTGCCTCAAATCTCGGCAAAAGATATATCTTCGCTTTTCGTTGATAGTCAAGGAAATGTGTGGATTGGAACGTACGAAAATGGAGTGTTTGTGTTTAATAAGGAACAGGCGGAATTTGTTCGGCATTATACAGGGTACGAGGGCGATGGCTTTTTGACTATTTCGTGTAATGGAACGACTTGTTTCTTCGAAGACACAAATAAAAACTTGTGGATAGGTTCCTATTATGGAATTTCCCGAATTATGCCCAATGGAACCGCATCAATCTATCGATTTGATGATTATCCGGGTATGCGGAGCTCTGTGGTGACGAGTATTTCCCAGTCGAACGATGGAACGGTGTGGTTTGGTTCGTTGCAGGGCCTTAGTTTTTACAATGAAAAATTAGATACAATCGTTGCTTTGGCGAATGTTCAGGCGGCAAACAACACTGCCGTTTGTGGCATTGTCCCTCAAGAAGATAGCACAATGATGCTGATAACGCCTAAATATTTATATGTATTTGACTCCCGAAAGAACAACTTTCAGTTGGTTTCGTCGCTGAATAAAGGCGAAATGCGGAGAAATTCATTTTCGGTTAATCAGCAATCGCTTTTGTTGGGAACAGATAATGGAGTAATGTCGGTTACTCTTCCAGTGATGGCTTCCGCCGACACATCCCATCTTCTTCGTTTAACGGATATTATGGTACATGGCGAGTCGATTTTCTCACCAAAATATGAATACGATATTTATTTTGAAGACGGGGTATATTATTTGAATCTTCCCTATTCGGTTAAAGACTTGTCTTTTAAATTTTCCGACTTCTATTTTGATGGGACATATCCTGTGGATTATTTGTATCGGCTGAAAGGCTTGAATGATAATTGGTTTTTGCTTCATAATGATAATGAAGTGACATACACTAATTTACAAGGTGGCGATTATGTGTTTTTTGTGAAACATCTGACAAATTCGTCTGATGCGGAAATAGAATTACATATACATATTAAAAAGGCAATTTGGGAACACACATGGTTTTATGTGTCGCTTATCTTATTGGTAATCGCAATTATTTGTTACGTGTTTATCCGACGAATGCAGAGAATAGTTCGTATGCGTAATATCCTCCGAAAACAGGTGGCTTTGCGCATGCAGGATATAAAGCGAAAAACCGAACAAATTGAATTACAGAATGTTCAAATGAAATTGCAGCGTGATGCTGCGACCCGTCAACGCTCTGAGGCTGAGCAACAACGTGCTGGATTGGAAAAACGGCTGTCGATTTTGTTGGCAAAAATCCAGAAAAACGATGACTTGATTCACGATTTGAAACAACGTACCGTGTCATTGAATAAGGACAAACTTCTGCTGAAACGCAAAGTTGACCTATATGAAAATAATGTACGAGATGTTGTGTTCAAAATTTTGTTGCCATCCGAAAAAGTAGAATATGTAAGTCCGTCGGTGTTGCAACTTACTGGTTATGAGAACACTGAATTTGAAGAAGGCGAAGTTTCTTTCAAAGATTTGCTTCCTGCGGATATACGAAAAAATATGAAGTCGTACCGCTCAACGTTGTTGGAAGGGAAAATGCCTGAAATAGTTGATTATAAAATTGTTACAAAAGACGGAGTGATTCGCACGGTACGGCAGTTCTCCCGTTATGAAACAAATCTGAAAGGTACGGTTATTGCCATTGAGTTTCTGCTTGTGTTGATTGCCGAAGAACGAAATTCTAAAAATTTGGTCGAAAAACGAGTGGAATCAGACAAGGTTGCGGAAAAAGAATTTGTTGAGGAACCTACGGTTGAGGTATATGATTGGTCCGACAAAGTTTTGCTTGTTGGCGATTTCGATGAAAACAGCTTCAAATTTATCCAAGAAAGCCTGCTCCCAACTAAAATCACTTTGATTCGTGCTGTTGACGGGGAGGATGTTTTGTCAAAATATAATCAAAACAAAGAAAAAATACATGTGATTCTACTTGATATGCAACTTCCAAAACTGAATGGATTCGAGGTTGCATGCGCCATAAGAAAACAAAACAAGACTATTCCAATCATTGCGCAGACGCTTTATGGAAGCTATGATGCAAAATTGCAATGTTTTGATGCAGGTTGTGATTCGTATATTGCTAAACCGTATAAAGCCAGCGACTTACAAGAAATGTTGCTAAAATGTTTAGATAGATAGTATAAAAAAATGTTTTTTCCTTTTGGGAATGAGAATCTTTTCCTAAATTTGTCCGTCTTTTGTGGATGGTATAAAATCTCTGCGAGGATAGAATTAAATAATGTTAAACTAAAAAAATAAATGTATGAGAAAAATCTTCAAACAAAAAAAGAGCATTGTCTTTTTTTTGATTGCGTTTTTTTCTGTAGGGACTGTTAGTGCACAAATCACGGTTTCTGGTAAATTGACCGATACCAAAGGTGCACCGCTTATTGCAGCTTCTGTTGCGGAAGTGGGAACCACTAACGGTACTTTTACGGAATTAGACGGAACTTGGACGCTATCGGTAAAAAGCGCTGATGCACAACTTGAATTTTCTTATGTTGGTTTCGCAACACAAGTAAAGAAAGTTGGTAGCCAAAGAACTTTTAATGTTGCCTTGAAGCCAGATGCAGTTCAAATGGAAACTGTCGTAAAAATTGGTTATGCAGCAGTAAAATTGGAGGATGCAACAGGTTCTCCGGCTGTGCTTGCTGGTGAGGAACTTACGAAAGCTCCTGTACTTGCAGTTGACCAAGCTTTGCAAGGTAAGGCTGCCGGTGTGAGCGTAACTTCAAACTCAGGTACTCCGGGTTCTGCAATGGATATCGTTATCCGTGGTCGTGGTACTACTGGTGATGCCCGTCCATTGTATGTGGTAGATGGTGTGCCTCAAGGTTATGAGTATCGTGGTGACCCAGGAAATATTGAGTCATTGACAATTTTGAAGGATGCATCTTCGTGCGCTATCTATGGTGCTCGTGGTGCAAACGGTGTTGTGCTCATTACTACAAAAGGCGGTAACCAAGTTGAAGACTATGAATATGTTAATATCAATTTCGACGGATATAAAGGTGTGCAACAAGCATGGAAGAAAATGGATGTGCTTACTGGCGACCAATTCGTTGAACAGATGGGAACATATCCTGCTGGTTATGATAATGGTAATGCCTTCTGGCAAGATACAGTGTTCCGTGTAGCAACAATTCAAAAATATAGATTGTCTGCTGACGGTGGTTCTTCAAGAAGTTCTTGGTCAATAAGCGCAGGCTATCAAGATCAAGATGGTATTGTGAGAACAACAAATTATACCCGTTATGATTTCGGAACAAAAGCAATGTATAAAGTAAACAAACGCTTGGATATTGGTGCAAATATTGGTTTCAGCCAAACTTCACAAAGAAAAGTTAACGAGGCTGGTATCGAACAATCACCACTTGGACTTGCGTTGATTTTCGACCCAACTGTGAAAGGTGGTTTGAGTCCTGCATCAGCATATTCAGGACAAAGTTTCGGTAACCCTGAAGTTGAGTTGAAGTATAAAAACGACACGAAAACTGGCTATGGCGTTGGTGCTGGTGCTTGGATGAACTATAAATTGGATTTCTTGTTGGATGGTTTGGAATTCAAATCTCAATTCAACTATGGAAAATGGGGTAATGAGGAAAAAGTTTATCAACCAGTTTACTTCGTCTCAACGACACAGAACAATGGCGTTTCATATATAGAAAATACGGTACAAGGTGGTTACAACTGGAGTTTGTCAAACACGTTGACATACGCATTCAAATTGTATAATGCTGACTCTTCTTTGGTTAACCATTCATTCCGTTTCTTGTTAGGACATGAAGCATTGTATGATTTCCAAGACACATATATGACACGTGTTGAAAATGTTGGTAAAGAAGATTTCCAACACTATGTGATTTCTGGTGAAAGTGCAGACAAAGGCGTTTGGTCTGAAACATGGCAAGCTCCTAACGAACACTCGATGCTTTCATATATCGGTCGTATGGAATATTCTTTCCGCGATAAATATTTGATGAACTTTACAATTCGTCGAGATGGTTCTTCTCGTTTTGGTTCACAATATAAATATGGTTATTTCCCATCACTTGGTTTGGCATGGAAAATCAACAAGGAACCATTCTTCTATAACAATGAATTCTTGAAGAAAAACATCAACTTGTGCAAATTCCGTGTAGGTTGGGGTAAGATTGGTAACGAAAATATCGGAAACTACTTATATGTAGCAAGTATGGTTGCTGACCAGGAATCTGGTTACAACTTCGGTGGCAAGACTGTTAATGGTGTTGTTGTTGATGGTGTTGCAAACGAAGAATTGCACTGGGAAGAAGCAACCAGCTGGGATTTTGGTACAGACATTAGTTTCTGGGACAACAAATTGATGTTCAACTTCGACTACTTCATCAAAAACAACGTTGACAACTTGGTGAAATTGCAAGTTCCTGCTGTTGTAGGTTGTGATAAGACAAACCCAACTGTGAACGCTGGTAAGATTTTGAACCGTGGTTATGAAGTTAGCTTGGTTTACCGTAACAACAAGAAATTCGGAGCTGAAAGCAAACATACTTTGAACTATAGTGTTGGTGGTAACTTCTCTCATACATATAATGAAGTTACAGAACTTGGTGGAACAACATTGTATGGTGGTAATATCGGCCGTTCATCTGATGTATATGCTTGTAGAACATTGGAAGGCTATCCAATCGCATCCTTCTGGGGTTATAAAGTTGATGGCGTGTTCTCAAGCTATGAAGAAATCAACAATTCTTCGCAAAGCAGTGCTAAATTGGGTGATTTCAAAATCGTTGATGTTGATGGCGATGGTAAAATCACAACAAACGATATTACTTGTATCGGTAATCCAAACCCAGACTTTACGTATGGTTTCAACTTCGATGCATCGTATGCTGGATTTGATTTCAGTATGTCGTTCCAAGGTGTAGCTGGAAACGAAATTTTCAACAACACTAAATATTATTTGGATGGTGGTGCTGGTTCACTTGGTTCTAACCTTTCTACCCGCCGTTTGGATGTATGGTCGAGAGACAATACAAGCTCAAATGAGCCAACTAAGGGTGAATGGTTTACAGGAACATATTATCCAAACTCTGCATACGTTGAAAATGGTTCGTATTTCCGTTTGAAAAACCTTACATTGGGATACACGGTACCAGAAAACATCGTAGAGAAAATCAAACTGAGAACATTGCGTGTATATGTACAAGGTCAGAACTTGTTGACATTCACGAAATACCAAGGTTTCGACCCAGAAATTGGTATCAACCAAGCTATGAGTTGGGAAGGACCTGAATTGGGTGTTGACCGTGGTTCATATCCACAAGCAAGATCGTTTGTATTTGGTGTTAACTTAGGTTTCTAATAAAAATAGCATAATAATATGAAAAGAATAGCAATAGTATTAATCGCTGCGTTAGGGTTATATTCTTGTACAGAAGATTTTATAACGAAGGATCCTCTAGGAGTATCCAGTAGCGCAACATATTATAATGATCCCGACCAATGCCAATTGGCGGTGAATGCAATATACGATCCGCTTGGTTGGTTCGAAATGCATGATGAATTCTTGTGGAAAATTGGTGATATATGTAGCGATGATTGCGAACGTGGTGGCGCAAATGCAATGGCAACATATAAAACTGGTGATGACTGGGATAAAAGTGGTCAGTTGGCTGTGTTCGAAGCTACCGACCGTAGTACGGTTATGACGGGTGTTTGGGAGGCAGGTTATATTGCAATTGCACGTGCAAATGCAATGCTTAATTCCACCGAAGGTAAGAATTCTGGCGCACATAAAAGAATGCGTGCTGAGGTTCGTTTTCTCCGTGCTTGGTATTATTTCCAATTAACAAAAGTTTTTGGTCCTGTTATTCTAAGCGAAAAATCTGTTTCTGTGGCTGATGCAGCTGATTTAGGTAACAGACAAGATGGCGATGATGAAGAAGGACACAAACAAGTTCGTGCACAATATGATTTCATCATTAACGAATTGGAAGCAATAAAAGATGACCTTCCAACGGTTGCGTCAGAACCTGGTAAGGTAACGAACGGAGCTGCTCGTGCATTCTTGGCAAAAGCATATTTGTATAGAGCAAACTTCTGTGAAACATCAGGAGATTTTGAAAAAGCATATACTACTGCTTATGATTTGTATAAAGAAGCAGATGGTTCTCGTTATGCTTTGCAGTCTCACTATCAAGATGTGTTCGACATTTATGGAGAATCATTTGAACAAAGCAAAGAAGTTATTCTTTCTGTTCAACATATAGCAGGTTCTCAATATGGTCGTCAAGGCGATGGTTCGATTCTTCCATTGTATGTTGCACCTCGTTATTATTGGAATGCAGCAAAGAGTGAACAACAATTGCAAGATGGTTTGGGCTATGGATTTGCAATGCCAACTCAAAACCTTTTGGATGAATTCGAAGATGGTGATGCACGTGCAACTATGATCGTTGCTTCTCCTCACGGAAATGCAGCTATAAATAGCACTATCCAAAGATTGAAATTGGATACAGCAGCATGGATCAAACCAACTAACTTTGGTGAAGGTGAAGGCTGGTATGCTATTGGTAAGGTTGATTGGTCAACTGGTTACTATAACATGAAGAAGAGCCAATTGAGCACAGTTCTATGTAATAGTGGAAATAAGTCGCAGTGTTCAGGTAAGAATAATATTATTCTTCGTTGGGCAGATGTGTTGTTGATTGCTGCTGAAGCAGGTGTTCAGTGTGGACACGACGATGTTGCTCTTCAATTGGTTAATAAATTGCGTGAAAGAGCTCGTAAGAGTGCAAGAACAATTGATTATACTAAATCAGGAACAACTTCGGCTTGCTACACGTATGCTGAAGCTGCTACACCAGCTGACTTGTCATCAATTGACTTGGATAAAGTGAAAAAAGAACGCCGTGTGGAAATGTATGGTGAAGCAGAACGTTTCTGGGATTTGGTTCGTTGGGGTGACACTGAGAAATTCAGAACCGAGGATATCGCAGGCAATGCATTCCAGTACAACGAAGCAACATTGGGCCGTTGGCCAATTCCACAGGCTCAAATTATTCTTCATGCCGGTGGTAATTTGAAACAAAATCCTGGTTATTAATAAATAGGAGGTATTTGATATGAAAAAATATAGTATAGCAGTAATAGCAGCATTCGTTTTTGCGGGCATTACATCGTGTGATCCAGTTCAAGAGCCAGAATCAGCAGATTTCTCTTGGTACTACTATTCTGATTATTCAGCTAATATGATCGATTTGTCGAAGGCAAACAAGAATCCTAAGACAATTGAATTAAGCGACCAAATATGTTTTGTTGCAAATGATGCGTCTGCAAATTCGTATGTGGTTTGGACTGGTGAGCCAGGACATGTGTATGAAGAAAGAGACTTGTCTGATGACTTGAAGAAAGACACTGTAAATAATGTTGCGAAAAAAGCAACAGGTGTTGCGTTGTCAACTCGTGATGGAAAAGGACGTTTCTTGAAAACATATAACTTCAGCATGATTTCTCCATCGTCTGCTCCGTTCAAAATGTATTGTACAGCACGTAACTATGATTACGAATCTGGTGAATACAAGGAAATTAAAGCAGGACCATACGAAATCAATGTTGTGGATACACAAACTGATTTGTGGGATATGAATGACCCATATAATGAGGGTGGAGGTAGAAATTATGCAATCCAATTCAAGATTGGAAGAGCAAGAATTTCTTCAACAAACAAAACAGGTGGTGATTATGAGGTTGATTATGAAACTCCTGGTATGATTGTTAATTACAACAAGGGATTGGATGTAACAAAATGTGAAGTTACGTTGAAAATCAACAACTGTATTCCATTCTCTGACCAAGGAACATTCACGTATAATGTTAGAAATAAACAATATGCGTGGACAGTTGACTTGAGCTCGCCAGTTACATTGACTTTGGCTTCTCAAAGTGCTATCAAAGAAGGTTATTTGAGCAGCTATGCTGACAAAGTTATTGGTGACGAAGGTGTTGATTCAAAAGGTTATATCGTATATCCAAACGACAAAACTCAGTTGGTTGAAGGCACTGAATATGTTAAAGACTATGTGTTTAAAGCTATAGAAAAAGCAGAATAGTCGAAGATTCTAACTTGGCACCTTCCAGCAATGGGAGGTGCTTTTTTTATGTCAAAAAATATGGAAACGAACACAGGAAAAAAGAAAGAAAATATATTGCTTAACTTGTTGTGTAACATTGTGATTCCAGTAATCATAATGACAAAAATGAATGGCACGGAAGGTACTTTTGCCTTAGGTCCTAAATATAGTTTGGCAATAGCACTGCTTTTCCCGTTAGGATATGGGATTGCTGACTTTTTCCGTTCACGAAAAGTTAATTTTATTTCGGTGTTGGGGTTCGTGAGTGTGTTGTTGACGGGCACATTTGGTTTGCTGGAACTTAATCCATTGCTGTTGGCGATAAAGGAAGCATCGGTTCCGCTTGTGATAGCAATATTCCTTTTCATATCGATAAAACTCAATAGAAATGTCGTTTCCACGCTATTGTTCAATGAGGATGTGGTGGATATGGCACGTGTGAATAGGGTGCTGGAGGAACGGAACAAAAAACAAGAATTTGAAACCATGTTCCGCAAAGCATCATATTGGGTGGTGGGCTCGTTTTTATTGTCGTCGGTGCTGAATTTTACATTAGCACGCATCTTATTGCAAAGTCAGCCGGGAACAGAAGCTTATACCGCCGAAATAGGAAAACTTACGGGCTTGAGTTTCCCTGTTATCGCAGTCCCTTGTACGCTTATATTGGTGGGAGTTATGTTTTACGTGTTTAAACAAATCACCAAGTACACCGATATTCCAATGGAGGAATTGATAAAGTCCAATTAGTAGATTCGCAGGTCCCCATTGTAGAAGTCGCAGTTGAATTCCCGTAGTGGGTAACTTGCCGGACCTTTTTCCATATATCCACCGCTCATATTGAATTCAGAACCACAGCACGGACATTTTAAGATAAATGGCCAATTGGGGTCTATTTCCATTGCACAGGAATTTGCCTCGTGGGTGCACGTACGGTCGAAGGCACGAAAATCGTCAACGGAGCCTGAAGTTTTTTGACGGTAGATAATCACTCCATTGCAATTATAGCCGGCGCAAAGCGTTCCACATTCCAATACGGCGGAACCATCGGGAGTGCGTAACTGTTCGTAACGAGGATCGCTTTCGATGTTGTAGATTGTGTATGAAAGACTTGTGACTGGCACAGGATTGTCGTGCTTTTTGCAGGAAATCGTTAATAAAACGCAAATAATCAGTCCAAAAATGTATTTTTTGCTATGCATCTCAACCAAATTTTTACCTTTGTAAAAATATAAATTTATATGAAACGAATTATCCTTATTGTAAGTTTAGTTGTGCTGTCGTGGTCGGTTGTGGATGCTCAGGGCGGACGAAAAAAAGCTTTTATCCCGAACGACGATGCGGCGGAGTATGATGAAGAATTGGAAGAGGAAGTGCGGAAGGAAACGCAGATCCTGCAAAGCCAACCAAGTGACAAGGAACAGCAGCGTATGATGCGTCACCGTGAAAAACGGAAAGACAAGGAATATCGGAAACACCACAAGGAAATCCAGGATAAAAAGACGCGCAAGAAAATGAAAAAAGACAAGAAGAAATCTGAGGCATACAATAATCATAAACCACCGCTCAAAAGTCGTCGTGCGGCGAAAAAACGTGACAGAAAACGGTGATTCGCAGACTTCACCATAGCGCAATCGATAAAAAAAAATGGGATGCGTTGGTTCAGAATTCTCCCTGTGCCGATGTGTATGCTCTTTCTGCGTTCCTTGATGCTGTTTGTCCTGATTGGAACGGCCTGATTCTCAACGATTACGAGGCAGTGATGCCCCTGCCGGTGAAAAAGAAACGTTTGGTGACGTATCTTGTTCAACCGATTTTTTCGCAACGTTATGCCGTTTATTTCCAACGGACACTGACGGAACAAGAACTAGATTTGTTTCGGACGGAAATCCGCACATTCATCCGCATTCGTATCAATTTGTTGCAACCGTTGTTCAATACAGAAAAGCAGCGGACAAATTTCGTTTTGGATTTGTCGAAGTCCTACGAAGAAATTAACTTTGGCTATTCGGAAAATGCTCGTAGAAACTGCAAAAAAGCATTGGAAAGCGCTTTGGAATGTCGGCAGACAAACGATGTGGAATCAGCATTGCGATTTTTTTTCGCGGCAGACGAACAAAACATATATAAGCCATACGAAAATCAAATACGTGCGCTTGTAAATAATTGTACCTCAGAAATATATGAAGTTTGCCAAGGAACGGAAAAATATGCGGTGGCAATTTTCTTGAAGACGAACACACGTCTATATTATTTGTTTCCAGCGAGTTCCGCTGTCGGTAAACAGTATTCATCAATGTTTTTGTTGGTTGACACTGTGATTCGGAACTATGCTGGCACAACTATGCTCCTTGATTTTGAAGGTTCTGAAATCGATGGCATACAAAGGTTTTACAAAGGGTTTGGAGCGGTGGCGGAACCATATTATTTCTTCGACAAACGTCTAAATCCACAAGCATTGTTCTACAAATGTTTTCCAAGTTTGCTGAAGAGAAAATCTCTTTAGTGCGTAAATGTTAGACGAATATCATTCTTATTTTTTATTTTTGTGGAAATAAAGATTCTATGAAACGTACCATTGTAATTACAGGCGGAGCAGGGTTTATAGGCTCTCACGTTGTGCGTCTGTTTGTGAATAAATATCCTGATTATTCTATCATCAATTTGGATAAACTCACATACGCCGGAAACCTTGCAAATCTAAAAGACGTTGAAAACAAGCCAAACTATTCGTTTGTGAAAATGGACATCTGCGACTTCGATGCTTTTTACAAATTGATGTGCGAAAAACACGTTGACGGTATTATACATCTTGCCGCAGAAAGCCACGTTGACCGTAGTATAAAAGATCCGTTTACGTTTGCCAAGACCAATGTGCTTGGTACGCTTTCGTTATTACAGGCGGCAAAGTTATATTGGGAGTCGCTTCCTGAAAAATACGAAGGAAAACTATTCTACCATATTTCTACCGATGAAGTGTATGGTGCGTTGGAAATGACCAACCCCGAAGGCATTGAACCGCCATTTTCCACTACGGCATCATCGTCGGAACATCATTTGGCATACGGAAAAGACTTTTTCTACGAAACCACGAAATACACTCCACACTCGCCGTATTCGGCAAGTAAAGCAAGTTCCGACCACTTTGTCCGTGCGTTTCATGACACATACGGCTTGCCGACTATCGTAACAAATTGTTCGAACAATTATGGTCCATATCAGTTCCCTGAAAAACTTATACCGCTGTTTATCAATAATATAAAACAAAGAAAACCACTTCCGGTTTATGGTAAAGGCGAAAATGTTCGTGATTGGTTGTTTGTGGAAGACCATGCCCGTGCAATCGACCTGATTTTCCACAAAGGAAACGTTGCTGAAACCTATAATATCGGAGGATTCAACGAATGGAAAAATATTGATATTATCAAGGTTGTGATAAATACGGTTGACCGTTTGCTTGGTCGAAAGGAAGGTGAAGACTTGGATTTAATAACATTCGTGACCGACCGTCTCGGACACGATGCCCGTTATGCCATTGATTCCACAAAACTACAGAAAGAGCTTGGCTGGGAACCGTCGCTGCAATTCGAGGAGGGCATAGAGAAAACTGTCCGTTGGTACCTCGAAAACGAAGAATGGCTCAACAATGTGGTTTCGGGCGATTACGAAAAATATTACGATTCAATGTATAAAAATCGATAACATGAGAAAATTCATTCTTTTGGTATTTACAGCATTGTTGTTTTTTGCAGGTTGCAACAACGAAAAACAAATAGAGTATAGCACAACCGAAGGTGGGCTGATGTATTTCTATCACGAAAAATCCAGTTCGGAACTTGCTCCGCAGGACGGCAACAAACTGCTTATCGATGTGAAGTATTTCAACGATAAGGACTCCATTTTGTTTAATTCGCAGGAGATTTCTCCACGGTTTATTATGGATTTTTTCCCGCCGGCAACAAATGGCGCCACCATCAACGATGCATTTGCAATGATGCACGAAGGCGACAGTATGAGTTTCCGTATCAATGCGTATAATTTCTACCTTGGGGCGGGGCAGAAAGAAATGCTTTCAAAAATATCGAAAGATGAAATGCTGCGTTTTGAAATCAGATTGAAAAAAATACTGTCTCCCGAAATCGTTGAAAAAGAGATTGCCGAGAAAGAGCAAGAACTGAAAGACGAAGAAGAATATTTGTTGCAAGATTTCTTAGCCAACAATTATCCCGATATAAAACCCACTAAATCAGGGTTATATTTTATTGAAACCCGTGAAGGCGAAGGTCCAACTATGACCAAAAACAACAAAGTTGCAATTCATTACACGGCAACGTATATCAATGGCGAACCAATATACTCAACCTATCAAAAGAACGATCCGCTGATTTTTGATGTAGCCGATCCCAATGTGTGGCCGTGCCTTTCGGAGGCGGTTCAATATATGAACAAAGGCTGCAAGGCAACGATAATAGCTGTTTCCAAACTTGCCGCTGGCGAACGTGGTGATAAAACCTTAAAAATTGCACCTCGAAAAACAATTATTTTCGACTTGGAATTGATAGCATATAAGTAAATTTTTTGATTAAAATATCCTATTTTGTACTGCCACATATTCAGCCTTCTTTAAGAAATTCAAATGCCCTTAGGGCTGAATTTTTACCCAAAGGTGTAAAGGAAAATAAAAATCCAGATTTTTATTTTTGTGGACGTTTTGTTGATGGAAAAAGTATGACTAACATTACTTTTACTGACGATGAAGAATTATTTAAGAGAAAAATACAAAGTCGAATAAAAGAAGCATTTACGCAGGCAGACGATGTTTTTATAGAAATACCAACGACGTTTTATAAAAGTTGGATATTGTCATCTGTATATGGGAAGCTCAATTCTTCAAAGCATTCGCATATCGTCTATATAAAATATGGTAACGAATTGATAAAAATAAAAAAGCCCGATAAAGAATCTTTATCGGGTGGCGGTTAGAGTCCCTCAGGGCTCAGACCGTTGCAAATATACAAAATCTTTTATCGCCTTGTCAAGATTTTCCCTCTTAATTCTTCATTTTTAATTCTAAAATT
This sequence comes from Bacteroidales bacterium, assembly GCA_017552705.1. GTDB lineage: Bacteria > Bacteroidota > Bacteroidia > Bacteroidales > UBA1715 > UBA1715. Next base: position 121 of record JAFZOY010000060.1, on the reverse strand, counting down.
CCTACATTTACGAACTGAGATTTTTACAACGTGTGGTGTAGCGAAAAAAATAGTGGTTTTTCTAACATTTTGTCACTCAATTATTTGGATTATTCAAATAATAGTATAAACACACACACAC
>JAFZOY010000059.1 GCA_017552705.1 Bacteroidales bacterium | reverse complement strand
TATATGAACATGTTTGATGGGCTGACTGATTTGGAAAAGCCTGAAAATGTATCAAGAACCGATAATATGGCTGATTTGGGTGATTGTGAATATTGGTTGATTGTAACGCCGGCAGCTTTCTTTCGTGAAACTGTTCGCAAAATGCGAGATGTATATAAAGGACAGCCGATTTTGATTTGCACCAAAGGTATGGAAGGCGAAACCGGTGAATTTATGTCTGAAATATTGAATACAGAAATTCCAGAATGCAAAGATTTCGGTGTTTTATCTGGACCACAATTTGCAAGGGAAGTCGCGACAGGCGTTCCAACTGGTTCGACAATTGCCGGCACAGAAAAAGTTAGGGCAGGGGGGCATATCGCGCTGTCTGGTCTTTATTTGCAGGACAGCACAGATTTTATCGGTGCCCAGATTTGTGGTGTTGGCAAAAATGCAGATTCTTTGATTTCAGGTTACTTAACGGTCAAAGCCACGGGCGAAAACGAAAGGGCGCTAATATTTACGCGCGTATGGAACGAAATAGTTGATATTGCCGTTGAAATGGGGGCAAGTTGCGGGACATTCCTTGGGCTTTGTGGCGTTGGTGATTTATTTTTGTCTGCGACATCTCCGACAAGCCGTAATTTTTCAGCAGGTCAATCAATTGCGCGTGGCGAACAATATACCGCAAACACGGTGGAGGGTATATTTGCACTGCGTGGCCTTATAAAGCGTGCAGAAAAATTGGGTGTCCCAACCCCTGTGATGTGCGAAATGCGTGAAAAAATGGGTTTATAGTTTTTTGTGTAAAAAGTCCCTGCAATCGCAGGGCTTTTTTGTTGCAAAAGAATATTTATATTTTATAATCAGATGCGAAGCGCGAAGATGGAATTGTTCTTTCTTGCGGTTGTCAAAGAACGCAAAAACGAATGATTTTTCTTCGCAAAATTAATCAAACAAAATATGGAGAAAATAAATGTTTGGAATATTTAAGAAAGGTGAAAAACAAGTTTTAAACAATCCAATTGCAGTTGAATTTCAATATGGCGATGAAACCGTTCGTTTGGAAACAGGTCGTTATGCAAAACAGGCAACCGGTGCAGTAATGGCAACAATGGGTCAAACAATGGTTTTGGCAACAGTGTGTGCTGAAAAAACAGCAGTCGAAGGCCAAGATTTCTTTCCTTTGACCGTTGATTACCAGGAAAAATACGCATCTGCGGGTCGTATCCCGGGTTCGCGTGACAGACGTGAAGGCAAGGCAAGTGTTGCAGAAACATTGACTGCGCGCCTTATTGACCGTCCTATTCGTCCGCTGTTTCCAGAAACATTCAAGAACAAAGTGCAAATTATCGCCCAGGTGTTTTCTTATGATAAGAAAAATCAACCTGATATTTTGGCGATGATTGCATCCAGTGCGGCATTAGCAATTTCTGGCGTTCCTTTCCAGGGACCAATCGGTGCAGCACGTGTTGGATATCGTGACGGACAATATATTTTGAACCCGTCCAAAAAAGAAGTTGAAAAATCAAAAATGGATTTGGTTGTTGCTGCAACCAAAGACGGTGTTTTAATGGTTGAATCTGAAATTGGCGAATTGGATGAAAAGACAACATTGGGTGCTGTGAAATTCGGTTTTGACCAACAACAAACTGTTATTAAGGCGATTAATGACTTCGTTAAAAAGGCTGGTAAAGAACCTTGGGCAATACCAGAACACAGCGAAGAATATATCGTTATGGAAAAAGATTTCGAACAATTTGCACCACAAATCACAGATGCGTTGTTGATTAAGGAAAAATTAGTCCGCCTTGATACATTGGCTGAAATTCATGCCAAGGCAAAAGCGCGTATCCCTGAATTATTCCCGGAAACCACGACTGCTACATCAACACTGGAATCTTGGGCTGACGAAATTGTCGAAAATATTACTGCACGCATTATGCGTAACAATATATTGGAAGGCAAACCACGTATTGATGGTCGTGATACTAAAACTGTTCGTCCAATTGAAATTGAATTGGGAATATTGCCACGCGCGCACGGTTCTGCATTGTTCACACGTGGTGAAACCCAGGCTCTTGTTTCTTTGACTTTGGGCGGTGGCAAAGATGCATTACCAATTGAATCGTTGGATGGTGATGATGAACGCGATTTCATCTTGAACTATAATTTCCCAGGTTATTCTGTTGGCGAAGCCAAGGGTCTTAAATCTCCAGGTCGTCGTGAACTTGGCCATGGTAATTTGGCATGGCGTGCAGTTCATCCTATGGTTCCAACACGCAGTGAATTTGATTATGTAATTCGCGTATGCAGTGATATTTTGGAATCAAATGGTTCTTCATCAATGGCGACAACTTGTGGTGCGACATTGGCAATGATGGACGGTGGCGTTCCAATGAAACGTCCGGTTACAGGTATTGCTATGGGTTTGATTAAAGAAGGTGATGAATATGCGATTTTAACAGATATTTTGGGCGATGAAGATCACCTTGGCGATATGGACTTTAAGGTAACTGGTACAGACCAAGGTATCACAGCATTGCAAATGGATATCAAAATCACATCTATTACCTTTGAAATCATGGAACATGCACTGTCTCAGGCAAAAGATGGCCGTATGCACATCCTGGGCAAAATTGAAAAGGCAATCAAAGCACCTCGCAAAAAATTGTCTGAATTTGCGCCACAGGCATATACAATGAAAATCAATCCTGACAAAGTGCGCGATGTTATCGGCAAAGGCGGCTCTGTGATTCAAGCTTTGACCCGTGAAACGAATACTCAAATCGAATTAGAAGACGACGGCAGTATAAAAGTTATGGCGGCAGACAAAGATGATGCCGAAGAAGCAATTCGCCGTATCAAAGAAATCGTCGCAGAACCAGAAGTTGGCGAAATCTATGAAGGCGAAGTTAGCGGAATCAAAGATTTTGGTTTGTTCGTAAAGATTCTGAAAAATTTTGAATCGATGGTTCATATTTCAGAAATTACTGGTGAAAGATTGAACAAAATCGAAGATGCCAAAATCAATGTTGGTGACAAAGTTTATGTAAGATACTTGGGTACAGATAAACGCGGTAAAACACGTCTGTCTATGGTCGGTATCAATCAAAAAACAGGTAAAGAAACCAAATAATAAAAACAACGCGCCCCGCGACAGAATATGTCCGGGGTGTTTTTGTACACAAAAGGAAAGAAAATGGATATGGAAGCATTGATGGCGCAGGCTGCTGATTTGCAGACCAAAATTGCAGCAGC
>JAFZOY010000058.1 GCA_017552705.1 Bacteroidales bacterium | reverse complement strand
AGGACGGCTGGGGGGTAGCGCTCAATGAGTTCCTTGATTTGTTGTTTTTCGGCTTCAATGAACGGTGCTTTTTTGTCCATTGAATAGAGTTGCGACCAATAATCTTTCGCAAACTGCGAATGGTGGTTCCAGTCGAGAATGGAGTAGTAGAGGCCGAATTTCAGCCCTTGTCTGTCGCATTCGTTTTTGAGTTCCATAAGCAGGTCGCGTGCAAATCCAAGATAATGGTAGAGGTCGAATGTGGTGGTGTTCGTATAGTCCTTGAAATCATCGACTTGCGTGTTCCACATACAAAAACCTTCGTGGTGTTTGGCGGTTATTATAATGTATTTCATTCCTGCCTGTTTTGCCAACGAAACGATTTCTTGGGCGTTGAAATGCTTTGGGTTGAATTTCTTGGTGATTTTGTTTTGATAATCTTCCTTTGACCAATTGTTAAGAAACATTTCCCATTCTCCGTGTCCGTAGTAGGAATATGAACCAAAGTGGATGAACATTCCGAACCGTGCCTCGTACCACCATTGCATTTTTTGAGGAATGGTGTATTCAATGGCTGCATCCAACGAGTCGAATTGTTGGTTTGCTACTATTGGAATTGTTTGACAATCAGCTTGTTTGTTATACATAAACAAGAGCAAACAGAGTATGGGAAAAAGTCGTTTCATACAATATACTTTGTTAACAAAGATAAACCAAACTATTATTTTTTCAAAAAACCAAAACAGTTTCCTAGTTCGAAAAATTTTTCTACCTTTACCACCAAGTTCCCGCCGAAGCATTTTCTGAATGCTGTTGTGTGGGCTTGACATAGAAAGGTGTTTAATCCTTAAAAATAATCTCACTTAATTTTTGAAGCCGTTCTTGAAAATAAGATGGTGGGGGTGTAAAAATTGTTTTTGTTTGATTTTCTATTGAAACAATTACAGAAAACGGCTCTTTGTCTTTTGAATTGTCAACAACTACAACTTTGTCAAAAAATGCAAAGTGCAAATCAAGGTTTGCATATCCTTTATTCCATTTTTCCTTAACCGTCTTGTTATCAATAAAATGCCCTTTGAATTCTTTACGCATTAAAATTCGTCTTTGGGCAATTTCAACTGATTCCAAACAGAAGATTTTGCGAAAGTTGATTTTCCTGCACCGTTACATCCTGCTATTATGGTTAATTCAGGCATTTTGTTTCTTTAAAATGTCTTTGACCTCTTTGCTTAAACGTCCTTCACGTTTACGGATTTCAAATAATTCCGCCTTTGGAATCACTTCTGTTTCCAAAATATACCGCGCCTTGCTTTTTATTTGTGCAAGCGTAAGTCCCGAAATTATGATTTCATCGTTCATAGGAATAACGTTTTCTTCTACAAAATTACATTTTTTTTCAAAAAGCAAAATGAATTTCATTTTAATTGAAATTTTTCCTACCTTTACCACCAAGTTCACGCCGAAGCATTTTCTGAATGCGGCTGGTTGGGCTTGACATAGAAAGGCGTTTATCTGACGCTTTGTTTTTGACGATACTGAATCTCGCAAATTCTTATCTCTGTCAAATACAAAGCAACGATGGATGCCCAGTGGGTATGTAGTATATATGGCACGCTCGTGCCATTTACATATCGGCGTGGGCTTCGGCGTTGCTCGTTTCGACAGAGAGGGCAATGCGAGAGCCTAGTATCGTGGGACGGGTAACAGGTACGATTCCACGCTTTTTTATTTTAGCAGTAATCATTTTGCTTGGGAGTCGGCAAAGGGAAAATGAATTTCTATGCCAAAGAAAGTTTTTTCCAAACACTGGTTCCTGTTTTCGTTCAGTTTCCCCGAAGGTGAAACGGAGACCTCCATTTCGAATAAACTTGAATTGCTCGGTTGGGAACGGAAAAGGTTCAATTACACCGACGACTATAAAAATAATTTTGCTTTGCAGAATTCCGTTCTTTTTTATGGTTGTGGGGCAATGTTCGATGATTCCACGTCAAGCAACAGAGTGCTAGCAGTGTATGATTATTTACAGGGGTGCGGAGGAAACTATATTATTGAAAAAGATGGTACAACGTACTCGTTGCGGTTGAATCGTGTGGAACTGCGTGTATATGCCAACTTTGTGGGTGTGCTTGTGTTTCATGTTGAAAATGAAGATGAGTCCACTTACAAATCATATTCAAAGATTCAAGAAATAAACGAATACGGACGGCATATATTTCCACCATATATTACCGATAAGAAAACAGTTTGTCCTCAGTCGATTACGGTTACTTTTACGAACGGATATACGTTTAAACAAGATTTTTCGCAATACGAACAAGTGGATGAAGAACCTTTTCAGCTGCCAGAGTTTATAAAACAAATTTTACCTGTAGAATATCATAAATGTACGTGGCTTTGCGATGACAGTATGTTCTACGTTTCGGTGATATACCAACAGAACATGTTGTACGGAAGGCATTTAACAGATGTTAATTACGGGTATCACTGTGAGATAAAGTATAGTTCTTTGGAAATCACGAAAGTTTCATCGAACGATATGGATTTTTTAGAGACTCTCTATCTCAATATTGCGGAATTGGTGTTGGCTCAGCAGGCGTGCTATTTGCGGTTTTTGCGGAAATTGTCAGTGATTTCCCAGTCAAAGCAAGGAAATTGGTTTAAGAGAAGAAAGTTTTTAAAACAATTACAAGAGTTGCATCACGATTATTTATTGTTTGTGGACAATATGTGTTACAACGATATTTCGCCTAAGCGGGTTGGCAATGAATTGTATCATAAATTGCAGACACAGAGTAAGATACAAAGAAATAAAAAGACGTTGCAAAAAAATATAAAGCAATTGTACGATATGGCTCATGCGGAACGGCTCAAGAATCTTCAAATATATTTAGCAATTGTCGCCGCATTAGTGACTATAACAATGGGAATAGTTCAAATAGTATTTAACTGTAAATAAAAAATGTAATTATGTGTATATGTGAATGTTGCGAGTGTGGTATTTCGTTGATTATTTGCTTTTTTGCTACTGTGATAACAGTAATAATTTGTTGTTATAGATATAAAGTGAATAAGGCAGACCATCTTCACGAAATAAAAAAGATGGAAAAGCAACATGATTTAAAACAAAATGGATTAATAAAAACAAAATAGTTATGAAAAAAATTTCAGTTTTATTGGTGTTGTTGTGTATTGCAACACACTTGTTTGCCCAATCCGATATAAAGATTGTGGCTTTTACGGCGGATGCCCCGTTTCAAAGCATTACGGTGCGTAACAACTCCACGTTGGAGTCGGTTACTTTGAATTATCCCGACACCTTGCTAACTTTCAGCGTTCCGCAGGGTATGGAAGAAACAGGTGTCGAAACGGTTAGCAAACAAACGTTTTTGCACCAAAAGACAAGATCATCGGTGGTAGTTTCTGTGAACAAATCGGGGCAACAACGATTGCGGTTGGTTGACCTTGCGGGAAAAGTTGTGTGCAGAACCGAAGTGGAACTTCCTGAAGGAGAACATGAATTTGAAATTTCAGCACCAAAGGCAGGATTGTATGTGTTGCAAGTTGAAAACTCCGAACAAAAGACTTCCTTAAAATTGAATCTTGAAAAATCGGCATTGGCACAAATAGAGTATTCCAGTAGCACAATGGCGGAATACCAATTAAAGTCGCTTGCCGATTTGTTGAGCTACACACCAAGCACGGAGTACACCATTATGTGCGTATCGAAAAACGGTAAGTATATTCTCTCAAAAAAACAAAAAATACGTTTTGCTGGGGGAAAAACGGTTGTGGAACTAAAATTCCTTCCTACGTTGCAGATACCCACTGTTCAGAATGTAACAAAAACTGAAGCCACACTACAATGCAATGTAACTGAAGATGCCGACATGACAACGGAAACAGAACGTGGGTTTTATGTTGGCGGCACGTTCTATAAGACAGAAGGACTAACAAACCCTATTTCTGTAAAACTATCGGATTTACATTCTGGCAATCATTATTGGGTGAAACCGTATGTGAAAAATGAGGAATTTACAAAATTTGGTCCTGAAATAGAGTTCTATACCGAGCCAAATGTTACAACCGAGGCCGCTTCGAATGTAGCATATTCTTCGGCCACGCTGAATGGTTCCTACCAAGCTAATTCCTCTGTTGTTTCACAAAAGGGATTTTGTTGGGCAACCACTAAAAATCCGACCATCGAAGACTCAAAAGCGAACGTGACTACGGATGGATTTGTCTATACTGCTGAAAATCTGATAGATGGAACAACATATTACGTACGAGCTTTTGTGGTGATTAACAACAATGTGTATTATGGTAGCGAAGGTTCGTTTGTAACAAAACAGATTACGCCTCCATCTGTTACGACTGTTGAAGTTACCGATGTTACTACTTGGGGTGCCACGGCGGCTGGTAATGTGGAAAGCGAAGGCGATGCTGCTGTGGTGGAACGGGGATTTTGTTGGTCAACAAATCAAAACCCAACGGTTGACGATTCGAAAAAAAGTGCAGGAAGCGGGAAAGGCAATTTTTCTGTTTCCATTAAAGGGTTGCATCCTCAAACAATTTACTATATCCGTGCGTATGCTATGAATAGCGTAGGTAAGGTTATATATGGGGAATCGGAGGTATTCAAAACAAAACAAATTCCAACAGGTACTGTTGCTGGATTGTTTTCTATCAGCAACAGTAAGCAAATCTATTTTTCTCAGGGAAACTTGCAATATCAGGCAAGTACAGGCACGTGGCGTTTTGCCGAACACCAATATGATATTATCGGTAAAGACAACGCAAACATTTCCTCAACAAACAGCGGTTGGATAGATTTGTTTGGTTGGGGAACAAGCGGTTACAACGGCAAAAATCCGTATATGACAAGTATGGAGTATTCCGATTATGGAGATGGTTCAAACGATATAACTGGATCGGACTATGACTGGGGCGTGTACAACGCAATTTCCAACGGAGGAAACCAAGCGGGACAATGGCGGACGCTTACATACGACGAATGGTCTTATCTGATTTATGATCGTGCACAGGCAAGCCGCCTGATGGGAGAAGGCAGAGTAAACAACGTGAACGGACTGATATTGTTGCCCGACGGTTGGGAAACACCTTCGTCGGTGAAATTCACGTATGATCCAGGCAATTATTCAACGAATGTGTATTCTCAAGACGAGTGGGCTGTAATGCAGTCGTATGGTGCCGTGTTTCTTCCTGCTGCTGGCTACCGCTACGGTACAGACGTGTACAATGTGGGTTCCGGCGGCTACTACTGGTCGAGTTCGGCTAAATACAACTACCCCGTCGCCTCCTACTATCTGGGCTTCGGCGGCTACGGCGTGTACGCGTACGACGACTACTACGACTACCGCGGCGACGGGCAATCTGTCCGCCTTGTGCAAGAAGTGAAATAAATGCGTAATGCTCAATGAGTAATGCGTAATTAAGGGATTCTCGTGAGGGAGTCCCTTATTTTGTGCTGGGCTGTTGCAGAACCAAAAATAATCACTACTTTTGGGCAACCAATTTTTAAGAGTAGTTAACTATGAAAAAAGAAATGGATTCAAGCCCAAAAAGCGAAATAATCCTGTACCAACCCAATGAAACGGTGTCGTTGGAAGTGCGGTTAGATGAGGAAACCGTTTGGCTGACGTTAAATCAAATGTCCATATTGTTCGGAAGAGATAAGTCTGTAATATCCAGACATATAGCTGCTATTTTCAAAGAAGAAGAATTGGAACGAGAGGCAACTGTTGCAAAAAATGCAACAGTTCAAAATGAAAATGGCCGTACCGTTCTTCGAACAATAGAGTATTATAATCTTGATGTGATAATTTCGGTTGGTTATCGTGTAAAGTCGCAACGTGGCACAAGGTTTCGTCAATGGGCAAACAAAGTCTTGAAAGAATATTTGTTGCGAGGTTATTCGGTAAATCAACGTTTTGAACGATTGGAACAACGTGTAGCCCAAACAGAAGACAAGATTGATTTTTTCGTCCGTACATCTTTGCCACCCGTTGAAGGACTGATACACGAAGGACAGATTTTCGATGCCCGTGTTTGCGTGGAAAACCTTATAAAACAGGCAAAGCGGGAAGTTATTATGATTGACGGCTATGTTGATGCTGCAACGTTTGAAATACTTGATGTTAGGCAGAATGGCGTTTCGGCAACGATTTACACGGAGCGGATTGGAGAATCAATGTTGAGAATCAAGGAATTGCACGATTCGCAATATCCCAATAAAACAATAGAATTGAAAAAATACTCAGAAAATTTTCACGACCGTTTTCTCATAATTGACGATGTCGTCTATCATTTTGGCGCAAGTTTCAAAGATTTGGGCAACCGTCTGTTTGCATTCAATAAAATGGGATTAGACAAAAATCTGATTCTGTCGGCGGTAAAGAACAAATGCACAATTCACAATGCACAATGAATAATGCGGAATGCTCAATGAGTAATGCGTAATTAAGGGATTCTCGTGAGGGAGTCCCTTGTTTGTAGGTTAGAAAACTATTGGTATTCAAATAACGTATTGCTAAAAAAATACCCGGTAGTTTGATTGCTCAGGGACTGTCGGGACTTAACAATGCAAATATTCTTTTTTTACCGAATTTCAAATAAAATAAGAAGATTTATGCTTTTGAAATATATGGGTAACGATGGAAAAGTTTGTTTTAATTGCCATCGCAGAATTCGTTTATTCCGAAAAATTGGTATATTTGCAGTAACGGCAATAAGTGTTATTTAAATTCTGTTTGCTATGGAATATTGTAAAATTACAAAAATGCCGACTTACACGTTGGTCGAAATTCTTGTGGAACGCCTTGATATTCAGGTTGCTACTCCATTGAAGTCTGATTTAGTGCAATTGAACGGCAATCGTGAAAAAAACATAGTGCTCGATTTGTCGAACTGCTCATACTGCGATTCCTCGGGCTTGAGTGCGATACTTGTGGCGAATCGTTTGTGTAAGAATTCAGGCGGTATTTTTGTTTTGTGCGGATTGCAGGAATCGGTTGACCGTTTGATTACGATTTCGCAGTTGGAATCGGTGCTGAACATTGTGGCAAACAAGGAAAAAGCTGACGAATTTATTCAAAACGATTAGTTGATGGAGGAGTATTCGCTTACTGTGCTGGGGTGCAGTTCGGCAACTCCAAATTCGGTGCGGTTTCCGTCGTCGCAGATTTTGCACGTGCTCGGAAAATATTTCCTGCTTGATTGCGGCGAAGGAACGCAAATGCAGCTCCGACGTGCGAAAATCCCCTTTGAGAATATCAATGTCATTTTTATTTCGCATCTGCACGGCGACCATTATTATGGTTTGTTCGGCTTGCTCGCATCGCTCAATCTCACTGGACGGAGAACACCATTGGTGATATACGGTCCAAAAGGTTTGGAGGAAATTGTACGGTTTATGTTCCAAAATACGGAGCAAACGTTGACGTTTCCTGTTTTTTTCAAAACACTTGTGAAAGAGCCGTTTACGTGCATTGAAGAAAAAAAGAATTATAAGATTTACTCTATTTATTTATCGCACCGTATTGATTGCTGGGGCTTTTATTTTGTGGAAAACGAACGGGAACGTAATATCAAGAAAGAAGCGATTTCCAAATATAATATTGGTATAGAGGAGATTAAGTGCATCAAACAAGGCTCCAATTTGACACTTGAAAATGGTATGATGATTCCAAATTCTGAACTTACGATTGACCCGCCGCGCCCGTTTTCGTATGCGTATATTGCTGATACTCTGTATAAACCGGAACTTGCTGAATATGTGAAAGGTGCACGTTTGTTGTATCACGAGGCAACGTTTTTGGACAATCATGCCGACCTTGCTCCAAAAACATTTCACTCAACGGCACGGCAGGCGGCGGAATTTGCAAAACTTGCCCAAGCCGAAAAATTGATTGTCGGGCATTATTCGGCACGCTATAAATCGCTTGACGGTCATTTGCAGGAGGCTTCCGAAGTGTTTGGCAATGTGGAACTTGCCAGAGATTTGTATTCATATTCTCCCGACAGAAATCCGTATTGTATATGGGATAAAAATTTTAATTAAATGAAAATCAATAGTATATCAATATATAATTATCGGAATATTGAAGAATTGACATTCAATTGTAATGACTCAATCAATTGCTTGATTGGGAAAAATGGTGTCGGGAAAACCAATATTTTGGATGCAATATATTATTTGTCGTTTTGCAAAAGTAACTTGCTTGCCAATGATGCCGCCAATGTGAGAAAAGGTGAGAATTCGTTTATGATACAGGGAACCTACGATGTGGATGATGTGCAAATGAAGGTTTCGTGCGCCTATAACCAAACCGACAAATCCAAAGTGATATTGTGCAATGAGAAAAAATACAGCCGCTTTTCCGACCATATCGGATTGTTGCCCGTTGTGTTCGTAACGCCGTCGGACGTTGCTTTGATAAACGAAAGTGGGGTGGAACGACGAAAGTTTTTGGATGCGTTCATTTCGATGTACAATCATGAGTATTTTTCTAATTTACTGACATATAATAAATTACTTGCGCAACGAAATGCACTTCTCAAACAAGAAAATAACCTTGACGATACGTATCTGTCAATTCTTGATGAAAAAATGTCGGTTGTGGGAAAAGCCTTGTTCGACGAACGTAAAAAAGCCGTTGCGGAATTGTCGCGCTACACACAAGAATATTATTCACGGATTTCATCCTCGGAAGCATGTTCGATTGTGTATGATTCGCAATTGAATAAAGGCGATATGAACGCATTGTTGGCAAAAAATCGTGAGCGGGATAAAGTGTTGACGTACACTACAGTAGGTGTCCATCGAGATGATTTGCAGTTCTACTTTGGCGACAATCTAATTAAAAATGTTGCTTCGCAAGGACAGAAAAAGTCTTTTTTACTCGCAATGAAATTTGCTCAATATCAATTGATTACAAACTACAAAAATGGCGAAAAACCGATTTTGTTGTTAGATGACTTGTTTGACAAATTAGACACCGATAGGGCACGGAAAATTTTTGAAATAGTTGAACGTCAGGATTTTGGACAGATTTTTATAACCGACACTGATAAAATTCTGTTGCAACAAGTTTTTGCGGAGCGCGAACATTCGGGCATATTTTTCCGTGTGGAACATGGTTCGATACATCCAATGAAGTAGGGAAACAAAAAAGGCAAACACATTTCGTATTTGCCTTTCGTGACTCCGGAGGGGTTCGAACCCCCAATCTCCTGATCCGTAGTCAGGGGCATTAATCCAATTGTGCTACGGAGCCATGTGAAAATCACGGTGCAAATATACTCTTTTTTTTTACGTGCAAAGGATTTCAGTGAAAAATTTACGGCTAATTTTCAGAATGTGGAAGCTGATGTATTTGTTGTTGGCTTATTATCAAATAGTTTTAGGTAACTTTTTTTGAAAAAATATAGTCTATGTTTCAGAAAAAATATAATTTTGCTCGTGGAAATGGTGGTGATAATGAGGTTGTTAGTGATTGAAGTGCCCCAGATTCCGTAAAATATACGAATATGAGAAGGATTTTGTCATATTTGGTATTGTTTACAATGATTGCTCTTGCGGCATATCCGCAGAGCGAAAGTGCCCTTTTGCTCAACCCTCATGGAGACGGAAATACGCATTGGAAACCAAACTCACAATATGATTGTGGATATTTAAAAGCACGTCTTTCGTATCTCGCTGGTACAACATCGGCTAATATGGTATCATTTACTCGAGTCCCAGCTGAAGTTGGACGGTCGGTTATATCATCCGGAAATTATTATAGAAAGACATGTCTTTCCACATCGTATGATGTTGATTGGGTAGAATTCCCCAATGATACAAAGAAAAATCAAGTATTAACGGCAGGAAGTAATGTTGACCCTGCAAATCCTACAATAGTATATGCATATAGTGTTCCTCACGTAGGTACGGTATATCGGTATGATGGAGTAGTATATAATGTACAATGTTATGATGTGTATTGGTATTCTGATGCCGAACATCCAAAACTTGAGGGTGACTGTTTTAATTTGTTTCAAAACGGAAACAAAATCAATAACGTGGCTGTAGGCTCAATGTTGGAGGATGTAAGTGGAATCGACGATTGGGATTTTTCTGGTGTGACTTCAATGAAACAGATGTTTGCGAATTGCCAGAAACTTACGGAATTAGGTTTTACGAACACAAAAGATTTCCGTAATGTGACAAATATTCAATCAATGTTCTATCAATGTTTTAGTCTTGATGTCGAAAAATTTCAAGATTGCACCCGTGATACATGGTTGTTAAACGATAATATATCTGCTATATCGCCGAGAAACCTTGTCTTTGATAAAGTCACAAAATTTAAGAATATTGATTTCCAAATCCGAAATATGATAATTAAGGATGGAAATGAAGTTCATAAAACTCTCCATGTATCTAATAATGACCAATATAATATTACGGATGTCGATGACCCATCATCGGAAGTTGTTACTGATATGCAGTTTAACATGGAACTTGCTACGCAGATTGGCCGCTTCACAAAAATCAAATGGGATATGTTGTTTGAGGAAAATGTTAGTTCATACGATATAGAGTATAAAAAAGAAGGCGAGGATTCATTTGTGAAAATGACAACCATTGATGGCGCAGGAGAAGGCGCGTCATCAGGAGTTACATATTATGACTACATTTGGAATGAAATCATTGTTGACGGAGTGTATGATTTTCGTGTGAAAGCAAATATAGTGGGTGAGGACGAACCATTAATCTCTAATGTGTTTTCTCTTGATTATTCCGCATCAGGTGTTTCATATCCCGCTCATTATACCATATTGAAAAATAACGAGCCCTATGATTTATGGACAGATCCCGATGGCAATATAAACTTGCTTCTCAGTCCTGATTCACCTATTGACCACCATGAGGTTCCATCAGACGTAATTATTGTGTGTGAAAACTTTACGGTTAAGGTTGCGGGAGATACACCGAATAATTTCAAAGATCACTGCAGTTCCACGTTCATTAACAATGGTGAAATTTATGCGAATAAAGATATAACTCTGTATAGCAATAGCCAGTCAACAATTTCGTATTCATGCGATGGCGTGTATGTGGCGGACAATATGCTGCTATATGGTTACAAACAACCTTTTAAGGGTATTTATGAAATCAACAAAGTTTTTAATGTTATAGACAACCACCAAGGTCAAAATTTGGAAATAGATAATTGTGCAAGAATTTCGGCATACGAAGGAAATTTTCAACATTCCGGCGGTCAAATGTACTTGATTATCAACGGAGAATTAATTGTTGATGTACTAAAAGAAGGAAATATCGTAAAAGTAAACGAAGGAGGTATGCTCATTGCTGGACAATCCAACATCGACCCTTCGTTGAGAATAATCGGAATGACTGGTTCGCTCATGCGGCTTTGCTACAATCCTACTAATGGAAAAGATAATTTGGGCTTTACCAACGGTACGGTTTATTACAACGATAATCCGATAAATGGTTGGGAAAAACCAGACACTGACCCTATTCGGGAACTTGATATAAATGATAGAAATTCAAACGAATACAACACGTATTGTAGTATGATTGGGGCTTCAGAATTAACGCCAACGGTTTTGGCTGTATATCGCTCATACGAAGCTTGTATGGATCCATTGTTCGACCCAGTTGCTCTTGCTATGCCCGAAGATCCGTTCTTGCCTCAGGACAAAGAAGTTAAACCGTTATATGACTTAAATCCTTGTTCCCCAGAGTTTGACGGACAAAAAATTTATGTCCGTGAATTTAACGGAGGCGCATGGTTGAGATTGATAAATGGTCAATTGATTTACTGCGAAAACGACAATAAGAAATAGCCTTCCATTGGTGTTTTCCAACACGTTTGCAGTCAAAAAATCCCCCTGAATTTTATATTTTCTGAGAAAATTCTTAATTTTACAAGATTTTTCGCCGTAATGGTAATCGGAAAATGAAAACTGCTTCGGAAAATAGTCGTTTGGTGAACGGGCAAGTTGCCGCATTGGAGAAACAATTGCGGATACTTCAGGAAAAGGTTGCCCAGCAGCATCGGCAGATTCTTGCGGAAAAACAGAAATGCGAGGATTTGCTCCATAATATGTTGCCCGACGAAATATACCGTGAATTGCTGAAGGATGGAAAAGTTGCTCCGCAAAGTTACTCGAATGTAACGGTGATGTTCACTGATTTTATGGACTTTACGTCGATGTGTGAACATATCGAGCTCAAAAAATTGATTTATGAACTGGATACGCATTTTTCCCGATTCGATGAAATTTGCGAAAAGCATTATCTCGAAAAAATCAAAACAATTGGCGATGCATATATGTGCGTGGGCGGGATGCCTATGAGAAACCGTAGCCATCCGTTCGATGCAATTCTTGCCGCAATGGAAATCCTACAATATATAAAAGAGGTGAATCTCGAAAAAAAACGCAATGGAGAATGTCAGTGGAATTTGCGGATTGGCATCCATACAGGCCCTGTGATTGCCGGCGTGGTCGGGAAAAAGAAGTTTCTTTATGATATTTGGGGCGATACCGTGAATGTGGCGAACCGAATGGAGGAAAGTGGCGATGCGGGTAAAATAAATATATCGGGTTCCACGTTTGAATACGTGAAAGATTATATTGATTGTTTGTATCGGGGCAAAATCCCCGTGAAACACAAGGGGGACATTGACATGTATTTCGTCGATAGATTTTTACCGCAATATTCTGCGGACGAAATAGGCGAAATCCCGAATAAAAATTTTAAACTTGCAATTGGAAAATTATAAGAGATAATTATAAATAAGTTGTTGAAAATGAAGAGATTATTATTGCTGAATATTGTGGTGTGTCTTACGGTTTCAGCATTTTCGCAGATAAATTGGACTACGTTTGAAAATGCAATAGCTTTGTCGAAACAAGATGGTAAGCCTGTGCTCGTTGATGTTTATACCGACTGGTGCGGCTGGTGTAAACGCTTGGATGCCACTACTTATCAGGATAGTGCGGTGGTCGCTTATATCAATGTGAATTTCCACGCGGTGAAGTTCAATGCCGAAGGAACTGAAAAAATATCGTACCAAGATTCTCTCTATACTAAAACGGGCAAGACGCACGATTTGGCTGTAAAATTACTTCAAGGAAAGTTGAGTTACCCAACGACTATCTTCATTGTGGACAAAATCAATATGGTCGCTCCAATTCCAGGCTATATGACTCGTGAAACGATTCAGCCGTATTTGTTCTATTTCGGTGAAAAAGTATATGATTTGAACAATACGTGGGAAAGTTTCTTGAAAGGTTTTACGGTTCCACGGTTGTAAATCGGACGAATTTCACCCCAAATTCTTTTTTCTTGGTGGCTCATTCACCACATTTTCGACGAAATATTTCCGCTTATTTGGTCATTTCGCCCCAAAAACGTGTTGAATATAACATTTTGGACAATAAATGTCTTGTGGATTTTACTTTTGCATTGAGTTTTAAAATGAGTAACTATGAAATGTAAAGGAAATTCCGTTCTGATTACTGGTGGAGCATCGGGAATCGGAAAAATAATGGGACGGATGGCGCTCGAAAAGGGGGCTAAACAAGTTGTGATTTGGGATATAAACGAAACAAACATTGAAACGGTTGTTGCCGAACATGGTAAATATGGTAAAGTAACGGGATATAAAGTCGATGTTTCGTCGAATGATGCTGTGCTTGCCGCATACGAAAAAACGAAGTCGGAGTGCGGCGACATCGATATTTTGATTCAATGTGCCGGCGTTGTGACCAGCAATAAAACATTTGACCAAAATACCATTACCGACATCGACCGCACCATGACGATAAATGCAATTGCGCCAATGTATGTGGCACATGCCTTTATTTCCGATATGATTGCACGCGATAAAGGACATATTTGTACGATTGCTTCGGCAGCCGGAATGCTTTCCAATCCGAAAATGAGTATTTACGCGGCAAGTAAATGGGCGGTGATTGGTTGGTCGGATTCGGTACGGATTGAATTGGGCAAAATGACGAAAAACGTGCGGATAACAACCGTAGCTCCATATTACATAAATACAGGAATGTTCGATGGCGTTTCGTCAAAGATATTCCCGATTCTCGATCCTGAAAAAACGGCTGCGAAAATTTTGAAGGCAATCGAGAAAAATGTTGATTTCAAAGGTATTCCGTGGAGTTTCCACTTTATTCGCCTTATGGAAGGCTTGCTGCCGACTAAGGTTTTTGATTGGTTCTTCGGCGAAGTATTCGGCATTTATCATACAATGGATCATTTTACAGGAAGAAAATAATTATGGAAAACACTGCAACAGAACGAATTGACGAAATTCTCGCTAAGCAAAAAGCATTCTTTCTCCAAGATAAGACGAAAAATGTGAAGTATAGAATCGAAATGCTTCAAAAACTAAGCGTTGCTATAGACCGATGGGAACGGACGCTCGCCGAAGCTTTGTGGGTGGATTTGCATAAATCCTACGAGGAGGCGTATTTGACGGAAATTTCTTTAGTGAAAGCCGAAATCCGCGAACATATAAAATCGGTAAAACATTGGGCTAAGAAAGAACGTTGTGTTTCTCCTATAACAATCTTTGGTTCAAAAAGTTATGTGGTGAAAGAACCGCTTGGCACAACGTTGATTGTTTCGCCGTGGAATTATCCAATACAATTGTTGCTGAACCCACTTGTGGGGGCGATTTCCGCTGGCTGTACGGCCGTTTTGAAGCCTTCTCCGTATGTTCCCAATGTTTCAAAAGCAATTGAATCAATGATTTCGGAAACATTCGATGAGTCGTATATTGCTGTGGTTCAAGGAAATCGAGATGTGAATGCCTATTTGTTCAAACAAAAATTCGATTTGATTTTCTTTACTGGTAGTCCTGCGTTGGCACGCACGGTAATGAAAGCGGCTGCGGAACATCTTACGCCATTGGTGTTGGAATTGGGCGGAAAATCGCCGTGCATTATCGACAAATCAGCCGATGTGAAAGTTGCGGCAAAACGAATCGCTTGGGGAAAGGCATTGAATTCCGGACAAACGTGTATTGCTCCTGATTACATATTGATACACAGCGAAATAAAAGATGCATTTGTGCAGGCGTTCAAGGATAGTTTGCATGAATTGTATGGCGATGCCATTGCCGATAGTAAACATTATGTGCGGATTGTGAGCGACAAGGCGTTTGAACGTATTACAGGCTATCTTTCTGAAGGTTCAGTGATATGTGGAGGACATTATGATGCGAAAACACGCTTTATTGAGCCGACTTTGATTGAGAATATGTCGTTGGATTCGCCTGTGATGACGGAAGAAATCTTTGGTCCGTTGTTCCCTGTTGTTACGCTTACGGAAACGGCGCAACAATCATTCTTACAACAAGTTGTGGAATTTGTTACCAAACGTGAGAAACCGCTTGCATTTTATTATTTCGGTAAAGAATCCGATGGTTGGAAGGCTATAGCAAGCACGTCGTCGGGTGGAGGATGTATCAACGATACGATTATGCACATCGTGAATGCCAACATTCCGTTTGGTGGCGTTGGAAATTCAGGAATGGGGCATTACCACGGAAAGGAAAGTTTCGAGGCGTTCACGCATCGTCGTTCAATTGTGGTGACGCCAACAGCCTTTGATTTGCCGTTCCGATATATGCCGTATAATTTGTTCAAAGTGGTGAAATCCATATTATAACGATTTTTCAATTTCAATTTTGGAAAACAAGAGTTCAAAAAATTGCGTTCCCGGTCTGTGAGAATGCAATTTTTTGTATTTTTGGAAAAGAAATGAGTTGAGATGAAAAAGAAAACCTCTATAAAATATACTGTCCTGATGCGTGACGCGGATTTCTCGCAACATTCCACGTTGGAAACCATCGGGAATATATTTATGAATGTGGCTGGACTGGATTCCGAACGAAAAGGGTTTGGTATGGCCGCCTTGCAGAGACAAGGATATACGTGGGTAGCATTGCGTATCTTAATTGATGTGAAACGTTATCCAGCCGCTTTCGAAGAAGTGAAGGCAACCACTTGGGTGGAAAATTGGACGAAACTGACCACACAGAGAAATTGTGTGATAGAGGATTCAAAAGGTGACAAAATCGTTGAGATTTCGTCGATTTTCTCGTTGATAAATTTCAACACTCGTCAGGCGGTTAATATGCAGGATGTTTTGGATTCAAATTACGAGAAATCAATTTGGAAGAAAAGCATTGCTATCCGTCCTCCTGAAAAGGTTCATTTGCTTGCCAACGAAACGGTTGTGGCAACACGAAAAGTCGCTTATAGCGATATAGACTGCAATATGCACGTGAACAGCTTCCGTTACGTGGCGTGGATTTTGGACACGTTCCCGCTCGAAATGTTCCAGAAAAAGTTCATTTCCGAATTCGAAATCAACTATGTGAAAGAATGCCGCTATGGAGAAACTGTCACAATAAATATGGAACAGTTGGGCGAAAATGTGTATGCGTTTGATATTCGGAACTACGAAGGTGCGTCGCTTAATCGTTGTAAAATAACGTTCACTGATTTCTAACGATGGCGGTTCGGGCGAAAAAACAATTGGGACAACATTTTTTGCGCAGTAGCGACACTGCTCGGAATATTGCGGATTGTCTGCCTGATGTGTGCCCGAATTGTTTGGAAATCGGACCTGGAATGGGAATTCTTACCAAGCAATTGCTTGAAAAGAAAATCAATCTGAAAGTGATTGAAATTGATGGAGAATCCATTGATTTCTTGTTGGCGAATGCCGTTATTGATCCATCATGCTGTATTCAAGGTGATTTTTTGAAAATTCCGATGAAGCAATTCTTTGGCGGAGAGGAATTTATGGTGATGGGAAATTTTCCCTACAATATTTCGAGCCAAATCATGTTCAAGGTGGTTGAAAATCGAGAATTTGTGCCTGCTTTGGCGGGAATGTTCCAGCATGAGGTCGCTCGACGGATTTGTTCGCCTGCCGGTTCCAAGGAATATGGCATTTTGTCGGTGTTGGTACAGGCGTTTTACGATACAACGTATCATTTCACGGTTGATGAATATGAATTTAATCCACCGCCCAAGGTGAAGTCGGGGGTGATGTCGATGGTGCGGAAAGCGAACCAAACCTTGCCATGCGATGAAAAGTTGTTTTTCGAAGTTGTGAAGACAAGTTTCAACCAACGGCGGAAAACATTGAATAATTCGCTAAAGAAGATGCTCGGCGATAATAAGTTGGATGATTCTGTCGGACAAAAACGTCCCGAACAATTGTCGGTGGAAGATTTTATAGCACTTACCAATAGTATTGCTTCGTTTTCGCGGTAGCTTGTGGAAAATTTAATTTTTCCCAATGGGCACATAGCGTCGGATTCTTACTTTTGTGCCGTTTTCGGAATATTCAATTTCATCGAATTGAAATCTGCTGAGAAAAATACCTCGTCCGTGCAGACAGTTGATTTCTGATTCTCCGATTATTGTTGGCACTTCGCAGAGGTCGAATCCTAATCCTTCATCTTTAATGAACCATTCATCGTATTCTGGCTCTTGGTGAAATTCTATGCTTACAGATTTGTCTTTGTACTTGGAATCTTGTTGTCGTTGACAGACCAAATCCTCGAATGTGCCGTTGAGAATTGCCGCATTTTTTTCTTCAAACGAAATATTGAGGTTCCCGTGTTCTATTGCGTTGATTATCAGTTCTTCAAGCCCAACGCGAAGTTCGGTATTCCATTCTTGAAAACAAGGATTCGCATAAGTGAGGAGGGTGTCAACTATAGATGGAAGATGTGATAGGGCATTGTCGGTTGTGAAGGAGATTTTTTTCGATTGCGAAACATTGTTTTTCCCTCGATATTGCAACCGTTTCCGTAAAACGTATTCGCATTGTTTCAAGTATGCGCGAATGGCTGGAATTTCCAACGGCATAATCAGGTAGTTGTTGATACCAAACGACATTGCGGTGTAAATCTGCTGGGTGTCGTCGGTTTCGAGCAACATATTAATTAGACATTGGGGATATTTTTTCCGTATCGTGCGGAATAGTTTATGTTGTGCAATCGATAGTTCGCAAATCACAATATGGGGGAGATAGCTGTCGAGAATCTGTATGGCATCGTCGCAGCAATCAGTGAATTTCACCATAAAGTTTGTTTCTGCCACAGCTTTCACAAATGTCTTGGTGCAATTCTCCTTATTATTGACTATGAGCAATTTAAGGTTTGTATCCATATTTATAACCGATATTCAAAAGTAATAAAACCCTTGCGTTGGTGTGTGATTTTTTTATGAGAGTAATCAACATTATTTGCACTCAATTTTTAATTTTGCGGGAATCAAATACTATTCGTATGTCGGAATTGGAAGAATATAAGCATTGTTTGGAAGAAATTGAACGCTACCGTGGTTTACGGGAACAGTTGCTGAAGGACATTTCGGAGCTCACCGAAAAGTTAGCTGCCGCAAATGCCCAAAACAATGGGGAAGCAGCCGCCGAAATCAAAAAACAAATTGATGCAAAATATTTGCAGGATGAGCGTTTCGGTGCAGCAATGCATGAATTGGCTATCCGTCGGAATTTGTTGGAACCGTGATTACCTTTTGCAAATTGTTTGGAATTCGCAATGTGAGCACACTTTGGGCTCCGTGGTTTCCTCAAAAAATCCGTCTTCGCTTATCAGATTGTTTATCAGCGTGTTGAGATTTTCTTCAATGTTCTTGTACAAATCATCGTCGAATGTTGTAACTTCTTGATTGTCAATGTTGAGTAAGGTCTCGTTTTCGTCGCTTGAAATACATTGCAAAAACAGAAGGTTTGGCTGGTAGTTGTTTTGTGGATGTAGTTTTTTCAGTATAAATGCATACAACAACGTTTGGAGCGCCTCTTTTTGCTGGTTTTTGCTTTCGAAAAGCGTGTCGCTGTTTTTTATGTATAGTTTGTCTTTGAGGTCTTTGACAGCGCATTTTCCTGTTTTGTAGTCAATAATTCGGTACACGTTTCCGCATTTGTCGAGGCGGTCTATTCGTCCACCGACACGAATGCCGTTCTCCATTGTGATGTTGGCTTCGTCTGTTTCCAGACCAATAAGTTCGAATGGTTGTTTTTTCTCAAATTCAAGGAACAGCATGATTTGCTTGAAAATAGCCTGAAACTCCCGACTGTTCTCGTTTGCAATATTGCTCGCCGCATTGTTGCTTTTCATGGTTTCGAGAATGTGCAATTTAATTGCATTGGTGTCGTTCGCAATGGTTTCAATCACCGTTTTGTTAATATGTTTGTGTAGGAACGGGTGGTAGAGTCTCTCCATGGTCCCGTGGAAATACGTTCCGATGTCGAACGCTTGCGGCAATTCGCTGAATTCTTCTGGTTTTTTCAACCGTTTTATGTGTGAGAAGTAGAATTTCTTTTGGCACTGTATGTATAGCGTCAATGCGGTGGGCGACAGTGATTTGTCGGTCTTCAATTTTTCTATGTACTCACGAACTTCCGGGCGGGATTTTTCGATTGCTTCCGGTTCGTTTTCAAGAGGAACGATTGTGTAGCTTCGCTCTTCGGTAGTGATTCCGTTGATTGTTTTGTTTGGGTTTGATTCCTGCGACGAAAGGTTGCGGAACGGACTTTCGTAGAGTAGTTGGAGAATAAAACGGCTTTTCTCGTTTTTGTTTTCGCCTTTGTTTTCGCAATAGAGCAGAGTGAGGTTTTCGCACCGTTGGATGAGGCGGTAGAAATAATATGAGTACATTGCCGATTGCTCTTTGATGGTAGGCATTCCCACCGCAACTCTGAGGTTGTAGGGAATAAAAGAGCCGCCAACCGATGTTTTTGGCAGGTTTCCGTCCATAACCGAAACCATGATTATGTTTTTGAAATCAAGCATACGGGTTTCGAGTATTCCCATAACTTGAAGACCTTCAAGTGGTTGTCCTTCTATTGCAATATTTTTGCCTTGGAGGGTTTGTTTGAGCAAATTGTTGATGAACGAAATCTTTTCGAACACAATTTCGTTTTTCTCAATTATGGTTTTTATTGCCGAGAGTTCGGTGAAAATGGTGTAGAATATGCTTGTGTCAATCTCTTCGAGTTGCGAAGATTTGCAGATTTCAAGAACGCAGTTCCTTAGATTTTCAATATAATTTTGTACGTCAGTGTTGATGCCGAAGATATGCGGTAGTTCGCAAATATCATTGCATTCTGTTTCGGTTAAGGTGATTTTCTTATTCTCAAAAATATATCGATGCAATTTTTTTGCGTTTTCTTTTAGCTCGTTGGGTATCAACGAGTTTTCGCAAATACGGAGAATATCTTTGTAATATAATGAATGTCCTTTTTTATTGCCGCACATATCCAAAATCGATTCAAACAAGGTATATGCCGCCGACGAACGGATGGGGTAGCCCAAGGTGATATTGTAACGGATTTCGTTGGGGATCGACTTCATCAACGGAATTATCATTTTCTCGTCAGCAAGAACGATGGCGGTTTGTTCGAGCGACGGAAATTGTGCGAGCAGTTCTGGACAAAGTTTTGTTTGCGCTATTTCGTTAGGAACTTGTATGATTCTGATATTCTTTTCGTTGCAGAAGTTTGAAAAATGTTCTTTTCCTATTTCGTTTGGAAAATTCTGAATGTTTTTTCTGGTGAAAATGCCAGCTTCGTGCGATTCGTCGTTTTGGTAATATGCGTCGTAATCCCAGTAGAAAAAAGCCTGTTTTCGGTTCTGCAAAAACGTGAAAATTTTTGTCTCACATTGACTTAACGCATTGAATCCGAGGAAAATATATGTTGATTTCCCAAATATCTCATCCAACTTTTCAACGGGAGCTTCGGCAACATTTCTCATTGCCATGCCTTCGTAGCAGAGGTTTTGTGAGGCAAGGTTTTTCTTGAACTCATCGTATATGTGCGGCAATAGATTCCAGAATTTTATAAAGTTCTGTCTTACATCGTTTTGCGTGGGTTCTCCCGTGATTTTGGTCGTGTCCCAAAATCGTTTAATCATTGCGATTTGTTCTTCGTTCAGGTAGTCGAAAATCGAGTCGATTTCTTTGATATCGGCAATGTTGGTGAATAAATTCTCTGCCTTGACGAGATATTTGTCTATGTCGTCGAAGTCGGAGAGGAGCATTTCGCCCCACGGGTAGAACTCCTCGAACGGCTCGGTGCTATTTGCAATAAGTTTATATGTGTTGTATAAAATATATACCAATGTGAAGTCGTCGGGGATGGCCGAATCTTGCCGTGAAATGCAAAAATCCTGTATTGTCGTCAGTTTCGGCATAAAAATCGGTCCCGAAATATGGTCTCCCAACGATTTTCTGAAGAAAACCATAGCGCGCTTGCTTGGGAATACAATCGTTGTATGTTCAAGATTCTGAGCGTGTTTCTGTAAAATGTCCGATACACAGATGTCGATGAAAGATTCCATAGGCGAATTTTTTGAGAAAGATATTGAAAATACTTCAATCGGCAATATTGAAATCGAAAAATACGAATGGTATTTTTTCCTGCTATTTTTGTACCTTTGCTTGAATTTTGTTTTAGCATGAAGAATAGACATATCATATTTTTTATGGTTGGGGTGTTTTCGATGTTGGCAGTGGTATGTCTTCTGTTCCCAAAAGATGGTGTGGAGATTACGCTCCGGTTTCCGTCGTTGGAGGAGGTTTTTATGGTGAAGCAGGACACTGTTGATTTGGAAAAATCGCTGAAAAGTGTTGAAAATGATTTTGTTGCTTCGCTCGACACCTTAAGCGAAGTGTTGGAAAATGTTGATTCCTTGTGTTTTCTTGATTCCCTTGAGTTTTATAAACGATTCGATACGTCCAGCGTAGCCCGTTTGTATTTTCCGAACAACGATCCGAGGGTGATGGACGGCGTATTTGCGGCGTTGGAGGAACAGTCGCGGCATTCGTTGTTGCATATTCTTCATTATGGTGATTCGCAAATTGAGATGGACAGAATCACTGGCTATTTCCGTCAGGCTTTGCAGGAAACGTTTGGCGGTCAGGGAGTTGGAATGTTGCCGATTGTGCCGCTTATTCCGACTACGGCTGTTTCCCAAAAACTTTCCGATAGCCTGCCTCGCTATGTGGCATCCGGAACTTTGCGCCAAGCGTTGGAGCATAATCGTTATGGTGTTTTGGCGCAGATGGCGACATTGCAGGGAAACATTACGTTGTCGTATGCGGCACGTGATTGGAAACAGGTGTACGAAAATACAAAGTTATACTCCAAGGTACGGTTGTTTATTGGAAATAATAAAGCTGGTTTTAAGGCAACTTTTTCGGCTAAAGGTTTTGATTCCACCATAGTGGTGGGGGCGGACAAGTTTGGCATGACGGAATTGGTTTGGAACGTTGCCTCGCCCGTGTCGTCGTGTTCCTTGAAACTGAATGGTACTGCCGAATTGTACGGTGTTTCGTTGGAAGGTAAAACTGGCGTGACGGTTGATAATATTGCGCTGCGGGGAAGTGCAGGGGCATTTTTTACAAAAATATCATCGTCGTTGCTGAACGAAACAGTTTCGGCTCTCAATGTGCCGCTCATTCTTTTGGAATTTGGTGGAAATGCGGTTCCGTCAATCACGTCGGATATGGCTCTGGAAAACTATAAAAAGGAATTCTCCCGTCAAATCCGATATTTGCAGAAAACGTGCCCCAATGCGTTTATCATAGTAATTGGACCTGCCGATATGTCAACGAAAATCAATGGCGAGTTGCAAACGTGGCCGTATGTGGAACCAGTTGTGCAGGCGTTGAAAGATGCCGCTTTGGAAAACGGGGCCGCATTCTGGAATATGTACGAGGTGATGGGGGGTAAAAACTCTATGATTCAATGGGTTTCGCATAAACCAGCGTGGGCTGCTCCCGATTACATTCATTTTTCTCAGCAAGGAGCAAATCGCATAGCCGAAATTTTTACGGAAACGTTCTTGCATTATTATGAATATTACACGTTTATGCAACGGAATGCACATTGGTTGCACAACGGATCTGAATCGAATGAAGTAGATAGTTTATTGCTAAATACAGACACTTTAGTTATTGATAGTTCGTTTTATTCTGTTTTTGATAATGAGTAAAAAGGGGGTTATATTGTTACGAGGTTTTATTTTGGAAATTATATGTTTTCTGATGCCGTTATGTTTGTTTGCTCAGTCAAAAACGGGCTATCCGTTTATTGTTGATTCAATGAATGTGATTAGTGTCCCTAATGGCTCGAGTGAGCGGTTGTCGAATTTTTATGATAAAATGAATCTGCTTGTCCGTGGTGGCGACAGTCAATTATCCATTTTGCATATCGGTGGTTCCCACGTGCAGGCCGATATGTTTTCGCATCAGGTGCGTTCGCATTTCGATACGCTGATTCCCGACGTACATACGAGTAGGGGACTGATTTTCCCGTTTGAGACGGCGAAGACGAATAATCCACATAATTACAAGGTTACGCACACTGGACGGTGGGTTTCGACGCGAAATGTGCGTGATACGCGTGTTGCTGAACTTGGATTGACGGGAATTGCTGTTACCACCGACACCGTCGCTGAAATTTCCGTGAATCTCGACCCGACTGAAGAATGACACCGCTGGATTTTCAACCGACTGACGGTGATTGGCTACGGCGATTCGCCGTTGGTTTATCCGGAATTGATTGTGGGTGATTCAGTTTATACCGCACCTTACGATGCCGAAAGTTCCACGTATGTGTTTCGGCTTGCCGAACCAGCCGAACGTTTTGTCGTGCGGGTTGCGCAGCGCGATACGGTGTACCATTCGTTTACTATCAATGGATTTCTTGCCGAAAACAATAACCGAGGTGTTGTGTATCATGCAGTTGGGGTAAACGGTGCCTCGGTGCCGTCGTATCTTTCGTGTGAGCATTTCGAACGTGATTTGCGGTTGATTCGACCTGATTTGGTTGTGTTTGCAATCGGCATAAACGATGCGGTTCCCGAGAATTTCTCTGATTCCGTTTTTATTGCCAATTATGATTCATTACTGACGAAAATAGAACGGGTTGTTCCGAATTGCGCATACATTTTCATAACAAACAATGATTCGTTCCGAAAGGTTTCGGGCGGAAAAAAGCCTCGTTACGAAGTGAACCGCAACGGATTGCGTGTGCAGCGTGATTTCTACGAACTTGCCCGAAAACACGATGGCGCTGTGTGGGATATGTTTGCACTTATGGGCGGATTGAATTCCATGCGGCAGTGGGAAGTGTTCGGACTTGCCCAGAAGGACAAAATCCATTTTACACGAAAAGGGTACAGGTTGATGGGTGATATGTTCTATCGCGCTTTGATTGAGTCTTATAACAAAAATATGATGTCGAGGAAGTAATGGTAGAGATGTTGAAACATATTTTTGCGTTTGACTCCAATTCGCCATTGTTGTTTACCAATTTTTATTTTTGGGCATTCTTTGCTATTGTATTTTCAGTCTTTTCTTTGTTCTGCAACAAGGTCTTGCTCCGTAATACATTCATTTTCTTTGTGAGCATTTTCTTTTATTATAAGACCAGTGGCTGGGCAACGTTGATATTGGTGAGCGCCACGGTGCTGAATTTCCTTCTTGGCCTTGCTATGGAAAAGCGGAAAAGTGAATCGGGACGGTTGGTGTGCGTGCTTGCCGGGTTGATTTTGAATCTGGGGATTTTGTGTTATTTCAAATATGCCTATTTCTTCGCCGATATGATATTTGATTTGTTCGGCGTCAAAATTCCGATTGTGAACGTGTTTGCGGAAATAGGAAACGTGATTGCCGGAACGGCTATGTTTACAGTCGATAAAATCATTCTTCCTGTGGGTATTTCTTTTTACACGTTCCAGTGCGTGAGCTACATAATGGATGTGTATCGCCGTAAAGTCGAGCCAGTGAAGAATATATTGAATTTTGGGTTTTATATCACGTTTTTCCCGCAGTTGGTTGCTGGCCCGATTATTCGTGCCGCGGATTTTGTGCCGCAGATTTACAAAAAATATTTCATATCCCGCCGACAGTTCGGAATTGCTGTTTTTTGGATTCTCAACGGACTGGCGAAGAAGATAATCCTGAGCGATTACATTGCTGTGAATTTTGTGGATAGGGTGTTCGATAATCCGTTGTTGTACACGGGATTCGAGAATCTTGTAGCTCTGTTTGCCTATTCGTTGCAGGTGTATGCCGATTTTTCTGGCTATACCGATATCGCTATCGGTGTTGCTATGATTATGGGCTTTTATCTTCCTCGAAATTTCAATTCGCCCTATAAGGCGACAAATCCGGCTGAATTCTGGAAACGTTGGCATATTTCGTTGTCGAGGTGGTTGCAGGATTATTTGTATATTCCTCTTGGTGGAAACCGCACGGCTTCAATCGGAACGTATGCGTGTATTTTGTCGATAGCTTTGATTGGCACTATTTTGTCGGGAAGTATTTGGGTTGCTGTTGTTTTGGTTTCGTTGTCGTTGATTGTCACTATTTATTGCCATAAATCGCCTGAGAAGAAGAAATCGTTGACATCCAATATGAACCGTATGAACACGATGTTGCTTGGTGGTTTGTGGCATGGTCCAAGTTGGAATTTTATGATTTGGGGCGGTTTGAACGGCATAGGTATGATAATCTATCGGTTTTGGAAAGACTGGGATCATCCGTTGCGTTTGCTTTCTATTAGTATCGTTACGTTCGGAGTGTATAAAATGACGGAATATTTTCCCGCACCAATTTGGAATATCGCTTTGGTGTGGGCGGGTGTGATTTGGATAGGGACATTCCTGCGCTTTATGTATAATTTTATCGGTTTCAAAAATCCGTTGCCGTGGTTGGAACGGGCTTGGGCGGTGTTGCTCACGTTTGTGTTCATTACGTGGACACGTTTGTTTTTCCGTGCCGGTTCGAACCTGAATCCTGCCGAAGCCAATGAGGTGGCGTGGAACACGGCAAAAAACATGGTGAATCAGATTGGCTCGCCGTGGAATCTGGCGCAAGTGCCGGAAATAGCGTCAAGTTGCGCCAATATATTGATACTCTTTTTCTTGGGAATGCTTATCCATTGGATTCCCGAACGAATTAAACGAAGCTACCGTATTCGTTTCGCATCGTTACCGTTGCCTGTAATGGCTGTTGCCGTGGTTATAGTTCTGTTTGTGATATATCAGTTTATAACAGCCGATTTGCAGAAATTTATTTATTTCCAATTCTAGTAGAAAATGTAGGTGCAATTTTGTGCAACTATCCATTTCAACGTATCTAAAAATGAATAATTGTACGGAAACAACCAATTATAAAGGTAGCGACCTTTGTAAAAATTAAGTGGATTCAAGCCTCAAAAGCAAGATAATTTTGTCGTTAAAAAAAATACCTTCTTCCTGTCGATATATTTTAATTTTTTTTAATTTTGTGGGATTGAAAAACAAAAAATATAAATTTTATGAAAATAACAGAAATTCATGCAAGAGAAATCCTCGATTCAAGAGGAAATCCAACAGTCGAAGTTGACGTAAAGTTGGAAAATGGTGTATTGGGTAGAGCTGCTGTTCCATCAGGAGCATCAACTGGTGAAAACGAAGCCCTTGAATTGAGAGACAAGGATAACAAAAACCGTTATTTGGGTAAAGGTGTCTTGAAAGCAGTTGAAAACGTTAACACAATCATCGCTCCGGCTTTGGTTGGCGACTGTGTGTTCGATCAACGCGCACTTGACTATAAGATGTTGGCTCTTGATGGAACTCCAACTAAGAGCAAACTTGGTGCTAACGCTATTTTGGGTGTTTCTTTGGCTGCCGCTAAAGCTGCTGCTAATGCGTTGAACATTCCTTTGTATCGTTACATCGGTGGTTGCAACTCTTATGTTATGCCATTGCCAATGATGAACATCATCAACGGTGGTGCTCACTCTGATGCTCCTATCGCATTCCAAGAATTCATGATTGGTCCTGTTGGTGCAAAATCAATCAGAGAATCTATCCAAATGGGTGCTGAAGTATTCCACAATTTGGCAAAACTTCTTAAAGAAAGAGGTCTTTCTACTGCAGTAGGTGACGAAGGTGGTTTCGCTCCAAAATTGGACGGCATCGAAGATGCACTTTCTATCATCGTAAAAGCAATCGAAAAAGCTGGTTACAAACCAGGAGAACAAGTTCGTATCGCTATGGACTGCGCTGCTTCTGAATTCGGAACAAAGAAGGCTGATGGTAAATACTACTACAACTACAAACAATTGAACAACGGCGCTCCAAAAGATCCTAACGGAAAAGAATTCGACTCAGAAGGTCAAATCGCATTCTTGGAAGATCTTTGCAACAAATATCCTATCTACTCAATCGAAGACGGTTTGGATGAAAACGACTGGGAAGGCTGGGTTAAATTGACTGAAAAACTTGGCAAGAAAGTTCAACTTGTTGGTGATGACTTGTTCGTAACTAACACTAAATTCTTGACAAAAGGTATCCAAATGGGTGCTGGAAACTCAATCCTTATCAAGGTTAACCAAATCGGTTCGTTGACTGAAACTTTGGAAGCAATCGAATTGGCTCACCGTCACGGATACACTACTGTAACTACACACCGTTCAGGTGAAACTGAAGATACTACAATCGCTGACATTGCAGTAGCAACTAACAGTGGACAAATCAAGACAGGTTCAATGTCTCGTACTGACCGTATGGCTAAATACAACCAACTTATCCGTATCGAGGAAGAACTTGGCGCAACTGCTCAATATAAATATGCAAAATTGAAATAATTCAATATTGTTGAGTAACATCAAAACCCTGTATGTCGTTCGATGTACAGGGTTTTCTGTTTTTCTCAATGCCGTTCTCGGAAAAAAATATATATTTGTTTGCAAATAAGAATGGTATGAAAAAAGTACTTTTTATAGATAGAGACGGAACTGTTTTACAGGAACCTATCGAAGATGAACAAATTGATTCGTTTGCGAAATTTGCATTTTTGCCTGCGGTGATTTCTTCATTGAAAAAAATCAGCGAATATACAGATTATGAGTTGGTTATGGTTACAAATCAGGATGGCTTGGGTACGGATTCTTTTCCCGAAGATACGTTTTGGCCAGTTCACAATCTGATGCTCGACATTCTCAAAAGCGAGGGCGTGGTGTTTTCCGATATGATAATCGACGAAACGTTTGAATATGAGAATAAACCTACACGAAAACCGGGGGTTGCGTTGCTTGGAAAGTATATGCAGGGTGACTACGATTTGGCTCACTCGTATGTGATAGGCGATCGTAATACTGATGCGCAACTGGCTGTGAATCTTGGTTGTAAATCGTTGATTATAAAAGGAAACCATTTGGACGAATCGAAACTTCCTGATTCGTGCGAGTTGGTTGCGGATTCATGGACGGAAATCGCACAACGGTTGATTTTCCCGTTGCGGTATGCACATGTTGTTCGAAATACAAATGAAACAAAAATAGATATTGAATTGCTTCTTGATGGACGTGGAAAGTCGGAAATAGCAACGGGTATAGGATTTTTCGACCACATGTTGGAGCAGCTTGCCCGTCATTCCAATTGCGATTTGAAAATCCATGTGGAAGGCGATCTACACGTTGACGAGCACCATACGATTGAAGATACGGGAATTGCCTTGGGCGAAGCGTTTTTGCAGGCTTTGGGAAAAAAGGAACGTATTGAACGCTATGGATTCCTTTTGCCAATGGACGATTCGTTGGCGCAGGTCGCAATAGATTTTTCTGGTCGTCCGTGGTTGGTGTGGAATGTTGAGTTCAAGCGCGAAAAAGTCGGGGAGTTGCCTACGGAAATGGTATATCATTTCTTCAAGTCGTTTTGCGATGCAGCAAAATGCAACTTAAGTGTGGCTGTGGAAGGCGATAATGAACACCATAAAATCGAGGCGATTTTCAAAGCGTGGGCGAAATCAATCAAAATGGCTGTCTCACGCAGTTTGAATAACCAACTTTTGCCTACTACTAAAGGTTTGCTATAGAATCGGGGAACAGCCGACGGGAAAATTAATCCAATTTGTACGGCGTTTCCTGATATACGTAGTAATTCAACCAATTGCTGTACAGTAAGATACCGTGCGCTCTCCATGTGTTTGGTGGGGTGAGTGCAGGATTGTCTTGTGGAAAATAATTCTCTGGCAAATTTATGTCCATACCTTTCCCTTTGTCACGGAAATACTCATCGCTTAGGGTAAGTGTGTCGTATTCCGAATGCCCGAACACAAAAATATTGCGGCGGTCTTTCGACATCATCAAGTACGGACCTATGTTCATACCCTCGCAAATCACGTCAACTTCGTCTTTGTGGGCAAGTACTTCCTCCGATTTCAGGTAGGAGTTTCGTGAGTGGGGAACATAAAATTCATCGTTGAATCCTCTTACAATCGGCTCTTTCGGCTCAAGCACGTGGTGCTTGAATACACCGAAAATCTTATCGTCACGCCAATGCTTGTTTATACCATAATAATAATATACACCTGCAAATGCGCCCCAACAAATGTGGAACGTTGAGGTCACGTTATCCTTAGTCCATTCGTAAATGTCGGTAAGTTCCGGCCAGAAATCCACATCTTCGTATTTCAGATGGTCGATGGGCGAGCCGGTTATAATCAATCCGTCTAGTTTTCCAACGTGGTCGAACGGTTGGTAAAACGTTTTCAGATATTCCGTCGAAGTGTGACTTGGCACGTGCGTTTTTGTGTATAATAAAATGACTTCAACTTGTAGAGGAGTGTTCGACAACATTCTAATAAGTTGAGTCTCAGTTTTTTCCTTAATGGGCATCAGATTGAGGATGCCGATACGGATTGGACGGATATCCTGCGTGATTGCACGGCTATTCGTCATTACAAACACATTCTCGTTACGGAGAATGTCGGCTGCTGGTAATCTGTCAGGAATATTTACTGGCATACGTATTATTAAAATTCGTGCAAATGTATGAAATCTTATTTCTTTTACTACTTTTGTCGCGAAATAAAATGGGTATGAATAGGATTCATTTATTGGCAATAGGTGGCGCCACGCTCCACAATATGGCGATAGCACTGAAGAACGACGGGTTTGTGGTTACAGGCAGTGACGATGAAATTTTTGATCCTTCGTATTCCGATTTGAAGGAACAAAATCTGCTCCCCAATGAGTTGGGATGGTTCGAAGAAAGGATAACTCGCGATATAGATGTGGTGATTGTAGGAGGAAAAATTCTTCCTGACAATCCAGAATTGGTTAAGGCTCAACAATTTGGCATTCCAATTTACACGTATTCCGAATTTATATATGAATTTTCGAAAGACAAGCAACGTGTTGTCATAGCGGGAAGTTATGGCAAGAATATGATTGTGTCGATTGTGATGCACGTGCTGTCATATTATGAATACGACTACGATTATTTATTGTGTTCGGCAGTAAATGACCAGGAAAGCACGATTCGTTTGTCGAAATCGAGCAAATTGCTGATAGTGGAAGGTGATGAACACATTTCCTCGCCGATAGACGAACGGTCGAAATTCGAGCATTATAAACCGTGCGTGGCTTTGCTGAGCGGAATTGCGTGGGAAGATGTCCAGGCTTTCCCGACATTGGACGCCTATGTAGAACAATTTAAGCGCTACGTTGGCTCAATCAACGAAAATGGTAGATTGATTTATTGCGAGGACGATGAACTTGTTCACGAGGTTATTTCGCACACCGAAGCGAATATTAAACTGATTCCGTATAAAACCCATCCGTATGAATTGTTCAACAACCACACGTTTTTGAAGATTTCCGGCGGGCGTTTGCCGATTTATATTTTTGGTGAACATAATATGAAAAATATTGCGGGAGCTTTGAAAGTGTGCCAGCAGTTGAAGATTTCGGAGGAAAAATTCTATCAGGCGCTTAAGTTTTTCAAAGGGCCGATGCGGCAATTGCAGTTGCTTGGCAAAAATTCTTCGGTGAATGTGTATCGCGATTATGTGTATTCTCCGTTGAGAATGAATGCGACCATAAAAGCAATACGAGAATTGTATCCGTTGCGTGAGTTGGTGGTTTGTTTGGAGGTTGGCTCCGACGGCGATGTACCTGAAAATTTCTGGAAACAATACGATGACAGTATGCGTTTGGCTGATGAAAAATTCGTTTTTCTCAACGAGCATGGCGAAGATCGTTCAAAATCATTGGCTGCGGAAAAAAAGGTAAAAGAAATCTTTGGAACGTCTAAGATTAAGATTTTCACCAGATTGGCGTCAATCCAATCTGAGCTTGGAAGTATTATGTGGCAGAATAAAAACCTGCTTTTGCTCCGTGCCGACAACGCCACAACCCTTGACTATAACGACATCGCAAAAAAAATTCTAAAATTAAATGCTTGATAATAAACACGATGCGAAAAAAAATAGGAAAGTTTTTCAAAAACTATTGCAGGAATAAAAATCTTTTCTACATTTGCACTCGGAAATAAAAACCAGATGGCGAGTTCGTATATCGGTTAGTACACAAGGTTTTCATCCTTGTTAGAGCGGTTCGATTCCGCTACTCGCTACAAATAAATTTTAAGTAAGAAATGGCAAATACAAAATCTGCAGCAAAAGCAGCTAGACAAGCAAAAACAAGAGCAGCGCATAATAAATACTATGCAAAGACAATGCGTAATGCTGTTCGTGATATTAAAAATATAAAAGATAAAAAAGAAGCTGAAGCTCAATTTCCAAAGGTATGTTCTATGATTGACAAACTTGCAAAAATCAATGTTATTCATAAGAACAAAGCAGCTAATATCAAATCAGGTGTTGCACACCACATCAATGCGTTAGCTTAAAATCATTTTTATCATACACACACGGAAGGCGAAATCAATTTTGATTTCGCTTTTTTTTGTTCTTATTTAAACCGTTTCAGTTCGTGAACGGTGAATGTCCATTGTGGGGTGCAGATGTTTAAATCAGAAGCGTTTACTAAATACCAAGGGGAGTTTGCGTTGTCGTTAGGATTTTTTACAATCTCAATTTCTTGTGCTGGTATAAAACTCTGTCCTAAAATAAATGCTTTTTGTTTTGTCGTAGGATTTGAAACCACATCTAATACTATCATGGCATGGCCAGGATTTCCACTGTGAATGAATACATCGCCGGGTTGTATGTTTGCGATGGGGACGGATTGCAGCTCTCGTGTGAGTGAGGCCGTTCCTGCATACATGAAAATTTTGTCCAGATATTTTCGGAATGTTATGTATGAATAGTCTTTGTTAGCTTTCTTTTCCCATTTGATTTTACTACCAATTACTTTGAATCTGTTGCCTTCAGCCCATTTTACGTAGTCGATTTGTTCTCCGCTGGTAAAGTTGAAATGTATGTCGGTGTAGCGTTTTTGTTTCCACAGATATTCGGCGCGAAGGCGGATAACGGCAT
Source organism: Bacteroidales bacterium (assembly GCA_017552705.1). Lineage (GTDB taxonomy): Bacteria > Bacteroidota > Bacteroidia > Bacteroidales > UBA1715 > UBA1715. The sequence continues at coordinate 20,413 of JAFZOY010000058.1, read as the reverse complement.
CGGCGCATTGTTGTAAATCTGTGTTGCCGATTTCCATATCAATCACAGCTATCGTTCCGTCTTGGTTCGTTTTCACTGAGTTGTCGAATAAGTGGACTTTGTAGCCTTGTGGTTTGAGTGGCAACGTGCGTAGATAGTATGCAAAAGATTTTTCATCGCTTTTGTCGCGGGAGAATCCGTTGGGTGGCAATATTCTTGTTTCGATAGTTGTGCCGGTTGCTTGTATGGTTTTCTGTTCAATGCTTGCAGTAAACATTGTTATGCATAAAAAACCGATAAGAATAGCAAGAATTTTTTTCATAATATTCATAATTTCTATACAAATATAACACTTTCGCATATTGCTCGTGCAATATGGAATGTATTTTTACAAATTCCAAGCCAGATTTTGCTATTGTAATCTTTACATGTTTCCGTCAACCTCACGGTCTCTGAAACCAAGCATGTATAGAATTCCGTCCAAACCAATCGTACAGATTTTGTTTTCGGCACGTTCCTGCACTTTTGGTTTTGCATGGAATGCGATACCCAATCCTGCGATGTTTATCATCGGAAGGTCGTTCGCTCCATCGCCAACGGCTATAACTTGCTCTAAGTGAATATCTTCCTTGAACGCAATTTTGCGAAGCAATTCAGCTTTCATTTGGCCGTCAACAATTTCACCGACGTAGTTGCCTGTAAGTTTTCCATCAACAATTTCCAACTCATTGGCAAACACATAGTCTATGTTCAGTTTTGTCTGCAAATAACGTCCAAAGAATGTGAATCCACCAGAAAGAATTGCGACCTTGTATCCGAAACGTTTCAAAGTGCGAATCAGACGGTCTGCGCCTTCTGTCATTGGTAGTTTGCGGGCAATGTCGTCCAACACGCTTTCGTCGATACCTTTGAGCAGTTTTATGCGGCGGCGGAAACTTTCCTTGAAGTCGATTTCGCCACGCATAGCTGATTCGGTGATTTCCGAAACTTCTTTTTCCACGCCGGCGTATTTTGCCAATTCCACAATAACCTCGGTTTGGATAAGGGTTGAATCCATATCGAAGCAGATAAGGCGGCGGTTTCGGCGGAAAGCATTGTCTTCCTGGAATGCGATGTCGAAGCCAATTTTCTTGGAGATTTCCATAAAGTCGGCTTTCATCTTCTTCTCGTCAACAGGAGTCCCGCGAACCGAGAGTTCCACGCAGGCACGGTTGTTTGATTCAAGTTCCTGCTTGAACGAAACACGACCGCTCAAACGGGTTATGTTGTCGATATTCAAATGTTGTTCGAACAACACCGATGTGATTTCCGATAAATATCGAGCTTCGATGTGGCGACCGAACAACGTAAGAATGTAGCGTTTTTTACCTTGGTTTTGCACCCATTCCTCGTAGGTGTCGTAGTTGATAGGAGTGAAGCGGGCGTTGATGTCGAACTCGTATGCCTTGAAAAGCAATTCTTTCAACACTGGGCCGCTAATGCCAGTTTTTGGCAAACGGAACAATATGCCGAGTGAAAGAGTGTCGTGGATAACAGCTTGGCCAATATCAAGAATATCAGCTTTATATTGTGCAAGAATTGACGTAAGGGCTGCCGTTACGCCTGATTTGTCTTTCCCAGAGATACTGAGTAGTATAACATCTTCGCTTGTGTCCTTCATTTCTGAATTTTTTTGCAAAAGAACATATTTTTATAGAAATAGCAAGCCTTGAGACTGATTTTTTCCTTGCAAATGGTAAGAATTATGCATTCTTTTTGTTATTTTACATCTTGCACAAGACGGACGGATTTGGCATCGTGACGCAAGCCATAACTTGTTTTCGCTGTAAAACAAACAGTTAAATATGATGCATCATCTCCAAAATATTCATCATCGTCATAACTATTGGTGGAACTTGTCCAATAATCTCCCCCAAAGCCACAACTATAGATAAATGTTCCCAAACGACTTCCTGAATTTGGTAAAAATATTGCACCATTTTTTTCCATTTTATCCCATTCGCTTAGCGTATAGTCGTTTGCATCCATTATTACAGTATAGTCATAGGTATCTTTTTCCGTTACTTCGCGATTAGGCATAAATTCAATAGAGTCAGGTTGTTGCCAATCATCTGGCAATAGAATAAAACCATTTACTCCATTTACCCGTCCACACGCTTGAAGTTTCTCACAATTCGGGCGACCTTTTAATATATAATCCCATTCCCGACATCTGAGCGTTCGCCATAATCCAGCCTGATTGCCTCCGTTAATGATTTTATTGTAAACGCCCCAATCGGCATTAGCATATTTGCCGAATAAACCATATCCTGGACTTCCTCCTATATAGAAATCACCGCAATTTCTGCTTGCGCTAAATGGCTGGTATATGTTTGCACCACTATTCCAACCAGATGTCCCAAATTGGAATAAATCAATCCAGCCTTCATATCCGGGAAATGTAACAAACGTATTGTCGCTACCTTCAACATTTCCACCATAACAATCTTCTGAATCAGGAAATTGTGTCCCCACATAATTCCATTGATTCGAGGCAAAACGCCAGGTTCCTGTAATTTCCCTATACTGAAGATTTCCCTGCGAGAAATACACGGCTTTATCTTCGCTTACCGAAAACTTTCCTTGGGTAAAAGCACCATTAACAGCATTGGGATTCTGCACATAATCGTCTTCGATCACTTCTTTTTTTTCATTTGTGCTGTCAAACATGTCGGTACACGATACGGTTGCCAACACCGCCAAACAAAATATAAGTTTTTTCATTGTTATAGTTTTATTCTTCATATAGTTTATTTTACATCTTGCACAAGACGGACGGAAAATCTTGCATATAATACTTGATGATAGAAATCAATGTTGCCAGCATAAAAATAGAGGTATTCTCCATATGTTGTTCCAGGTTCGTTATTCCTTTTGGAGATAGACCAATAGCGACCATGAGAATTATACTTATCCATAAATTCATTGGAAGATGCTGCTCCTGCAGCAGGCAAGAATATTGCTCCAAAGCTTTCCATTTGTTTCCATTCTTCCAACGTATAGAAATTCATCTCTTGATAATATCCTTCACTGGGACTGTTGGCATAGCCTGGAGTAAATGAAAGTCCTGCCGGTGTGGTCCATTCGTCAGGTAAAATAATCAATCCGTTCATTTCGTCAACGCAAGCAATGCCTCGCTTTTCGGAAGCATCGGGACGTCCATTGATTACATATTTCCATTCGTTGCTGGTAAGAGTTCTCCACTGACCTTTTTGGTTTCCTCCATTTGATATAGGATCATAAATACCCCAATCATAATTTGTTCCTGCTAAGGTTGTATAGTTGTCGTTTTCATAGCAAAACCATGAGTAATCAAAATCATTATACGGGTACGAACCATTGTAGCCGCTTGTCCCACAGAAAAATAAATCGAGCCAACCATTATAAGTTTCATCCATATTCAGATTGTTTTCCCCAATTGCATCGTATTGGTGTTCGGCAAAACGCCATGTGTTTGTGTTTGGACGGTATTGCAGATTTCCCATCGAAAAATATACTTTCTTGGTTGGCGAAACCGAAAACGCTGCTTGTATTGCTCCTTGGGAGATTGTGACCGTTCCATATGGTTCTCCGTTGACGGTGTTTGCTTCATCAGTGGAAGATTGTGATATTCCTACAACCTTGAATCCAGATGGGGTACAAATTTTGATGAACGAATTTCTTGAGTTACTTTCCGTGTTTTCCTCAACAGTTATAGTAATCGTTTCAGAACCAGTACCAGCCTGTGGTGTGGCCTGAATCCATTGTTCCATGATTTCTACATACCATGATTCATTGGTGGTAACGTCAACTGTTGCTGTTTCGGCAGATTTGGTAAATGTCAGATATGTTGTGGAAACAGAAAGTTGGTTTTCTTCAGCAGTTTCTGTTTGTTTTTGGCAACCTATACACAGTATTGATGCTGTGAAAATGATGTATGTGATATGTTGTAATTGATTCATTTTTAGAGTTTTAATTATTTTATGTCTTGTATAAGTCTAACGGAGTTCCCTTCAAATCGAATAGAATAAATTGAGGTATATACACATGTGCAAGTAGTTATTACCAAAATGTGTGCGTCATGATCTGATGCTGTTGATGACCAATAATAACCAAATGGTGCCCTGTCGTCAACGTACCATTTTGAGTCCACGTTCTCAATAGTTTTGTTATAAACACGGCGGCCTCCGAGTGGCAAAAAAACTGCTCCGTATGATTCAAAAGCTTCCCATTCTGTTTTATTATAGGTGTTTGCTATCCAAGCAGCATCGTAAGAAGGAGGCTTTTGGTTCTCCAGAAAAAACAATATGGATTCTGGTAATATACAATCGTCGGGTAGTACAATTAATCCTTTTGTGCCAGCAACGGTTGCCCGAGAATACAAATTTTCAGCATTTTCACGTTTGAAAAATAGATAATCCCATTCTTCAAGTGTTGGGGTTCTCCACAAATTTTCTTTGTTTCCACCATTTGAAATTTTGTTGTAAACACCCCAATCTGCTTTAGCATATTCACCAGTAAGATTTAGTGCATCATAACCTAATAAATAGTCATCGGGGTTATCATTGGTGGAATATGGTTGGTATTCATTTGCTCCGCTGTTCCAACCGCTTGTGCCATAGCCAAACAAATCAATCCAACCGCTATAGGTAGGGGAAATCAAGGCATTGTTGCATTTCACACCATTTTCATACACATTTCCAAATTGTTCGTCGCCGACAATATTCCATTGATTTTCGGCAAAACGCCAAATACCTGTGCTTGCCTGATATTGCAGATTTCCGTGTGAGAAATATGCTTTTTTGTTTTCTCCAATTGAAAATGCCGCTTTGATTGCACCATTTTCTATGGTAACATCGCCGTGTTCTATGGTTTGGTCATTGGGCACGTAGTCGTCGCCAGAGGGTGAGAATTGTGTGACAGTAATTGTTTGCGATGCGGTTTTGGTATAAACTTTTACCTGCGTGGATCGGGCGTATTCCCCCGTGTTTTTTTCTGTAACAAACGTCACGGTTTCGTTTCCTTTTCCCTGCTTTTGCGAAACCGACAGCCAATTGGCTGCCACAGCGATTTTCCATGATGCATCAGTCGTGATTGAAATTTCATCGTAATATGCTTTTGCAGGGAAAAGCAAGTCGGTGTTTGAAACTTCGATGTCTCCGTTTCCAACGCCGCTGGGTTCTATGTTGCACGCCACGTACAACAACACCGCCAAACAAAATACCAGTTTTTTCATCGGCAAAATTTTTACTGTTTCTGCAAATATAGAAAATGGAATTAAAAAAAGAAAATTCCCCCTCCGTCGTACAATTTTCCTTGGTGGAGTTCTTCTATTTGTAAGGAATGTTTTTGGATAAATGAGCGGATTTTGTCGCCTTCGGAATGGGTTGACAGCGAGCCGTTTATGTAAATTGCATCTCCGAATTTTCCCATGCAACCGCCTATAAATCCGTATTTGTAGGGTGGCAGTTGTATGCCTTCGGGCGATACGGGGAGACATTCTAGGTTGTGTTTCCGTAGGGTTTCGTAAATGCCTCGGTCGGAGGTGATGAACGTGTTTTCGGCTATTTCCATCAAGTTGCAGCGGGTGTAGGGCTGGGGGACGGAAATGTAGGTCTTGTTCGGGTTGTGTTCTATGATTGCTGTGTCGGTGAATCCCTGTTTGTGGATAATGTAGTTTCGTGTGACTACGCAATTGTATGGCGTGGAATTGCGTAGATCGCTTCCCACTGCGTTTTTCCCTGATACGAACGAAGAAATATGCCGTTTAACCTCTGGCGACGTGTTCGGGGCAAGAACGGTGACGTCGCCTTGTGTGATAAATATGTCGGGGTGACCGGCTACGGCTTCGTAAGTGCAGTTTTCCGACAGAAACGGAATGACTGTAAACCGTCTTGCAAGCGTCTCAATTGCTTGTCGCGGACTGCGTGCGTCAATAATGGCAATAGGTGAATTCATAGCCGTTGAGTGTTTTGTCGGTGGTGAAAGTTACGTGTTTGTACGATTTAAGCAGTTCGTCGCGATTTTGCGAATTGTAGCCAATGGCGTTGTGTAGTTCGTTTTCGGAAACGAAGATGTTGATGCTCTGATTTTTGCAAATGTTTTGCATTATTGGCTTTAGTCGTTCGTGCCATATATCGGACAGTACCAATTCTTTGAAAGACGGATGAAATGGTCCGGCCAAAAGATATTTGTTTGACGTGAAATCCTTGTTTGGGTGAAGGCCGACTTTGAGCACGGTGACGTTGTTTTCGACGAAAAGCGTGTAGATTCTGCTTGTCCACGCCACGGCTTCGGAAAGCGTGAGGGGAGTATATTTCCCTTGTGTGTAGAGTTTTGCCAACGGCGTGTCGGCAACGACCAAGGTGGGGTATATACGGGTGGTTTTTGCTCCGAAGGCAATAATGTCGCGGGTAGTTTGCAGGGCGGTTTCAAGCGTGTCGCCAGGGAGGCCGAGCATCATTTGCAGGCCGAGTTGGAAACCATGGGCGTTGATTCGTTTCGAGGCCTTCTGTATGGCGTTTCGGTCATGTCCGCGTCCCGATAGTTTCAGTACAGTGTTGTTGGTTGACTGTGCACCGAGTTCTATGTCGGTTACGTGGTAGCGTTTGAGCATACGGAGAATGTCATCGTCAATGTAATCGGGGCGGGTGGATATTCTGATTCCCGAAACGCCCCCGTTTTCTATAAACGGCTGTGCCACTTGTAGATACGATTCCTGTGTTCCCAATGGCAGACAAGTGAAACTTCCACCGAAAAATGCGATTTGAATGTCGTAGTTTTTGGGGATTGTCGCCAAGTTGCGTTCTATGATTGTTTGTGCCTCGAGTGGCGTTGGCACGTTTGTCTGCGAACTGATATGGTTTTGGTTGCAGAATATGCACTGATGCGGACACGCCAGTTGTGGCAGAAAAATCGGTATGTTGGAATGGTGAAGGTTTTTCATTTTTACAAAGGAAATAACTCTTACAGCAGTATTTTTACATCTATCGTTTTGGCATACGAGAATGTATTGTCGAATATGCCATAGTGGATTGCGGAGATGGATAGTCCTGTGTATAAATAGAATTTGTTTGCCAGGGGAAATTGAATGCCTGTTGCGCACGAAGCCCCGAATCCCATTTTTGAAAAGTTGCTATTCGCATTGCTGTTGGAGTAGTGTAAAACGCTCTGATTCAGGTTCCCGATGGATACCTCGTGTGTTTTCATTTCCATAAATGATGCCGCACCTCCAATTTCTATAAATGGCGTTACTTGGGCATCGATAGGAAATGATTTATGGATGCCAAGTTCGAATTGCAAACGGTTTTCTTTTCCCGAAATGCTCCCTTGTTCGATAACTTCGTCCGAGAGATTTCCTTTTTTTGAATTGAGTTTAACCGAAAAACTGCAATGGGTGATGCTTGGACTAGTGAAAATTGCATTGAGGTAGATGGCAAACGTTTTACTTGTGTAATATTGCAACGTTCCTCCTAAACTAAGGGTAGGCTTGTATTTAGTGTCGTGGGGAAACTCGTACAAAGAGAAATCGTCGTTGAAATATTCTTTGAGTTTCGTGTAGTTTGTCGTGTTTCCAATCAAGATGTTGTTGAGATTCAGCGTTCCCTCGGAGCCCACTTCGTATAATTTTGCCTCGGCGTTCCCTGCCCATTGCCAACCGATATGGAAGCCATAATTAAGTCCCGTTCGGTCAGAGTCCTGTGCCCAAATTGTCAATGGGAATAGGAGTAGGGCAAGAAATGTGGAGGCAACGTGTTTTCTCATAATCCCCAAAACTGACGTGTCGGTTCTGTTTTTGCGTGCTTTTTGTGGTAAATGATTTCGAAACTCATCGGTGGCACTTCTATAAACAGTTGTAAATTACGCAGATAGTACTTACATTGAGAGAATGATTGTAGTTCTGTGTAATCAACGGGTTGTGGAAGTTTTATTTCGATTTTTTGTGTTTCCTTTGATTTGTTGAAGCACACATACGCAAATTCCGTGAAATATTTCCGTTTGTAAACAAGAACTTGTTTTTCGATTTGCAAGAATGAGAAATCGCCGTAGATGAACGGTAGAAATCCGCTTCTGAGTTGCCCAAGTTTTTGCGTGGTTGCAAGATTCTCGGTTTCGTATTCGTTCAAACCGCTGAAATACATCGGACGTCGGTTGTCGGGGTCGCCGCCGCCGGGAATGCCGATTTCGTCGCCGTAGTATATCACAGGAATTCCTGGTATTGTTGCATTGAAGGCGAGCAACATTGCCAATTTCTTGTAACCGATTGGATTTTTTACAGTTATGTGTCGATTCCAACCTTCGTATTCGGCGTTTTGGTTTGTCCATAAGTCTTCACCTGCATACGAAATAAAGCGAGGCAAATCGTGGTTGCCCGAAATATTTCCCATCAAATGGTGGCTGCCAAAAAACTCCAGTTCCTGCCGTAGGCAAATGCAAAGTTTTTCAAAATGCACTTCCTCGTAAAGGAACGCCGAACGTGTTTCGTAATATAGATTAAATGAAAACTGAGAGTCGTGAATACCAGAATTCACGTAACTTTGAAGCATTTCGCGCCCACCGAAGGTTTCTCCGATTTGGAACAATCGTTTTTGCTTTGGGATAACAATATGTTCCTTCAATTTCTTGGTGAGTTTTCTCCAAAATTCCGTTTGGATGTGCTTTGTGGCATCGTGGCGGAACCCATCGAGGTCGAATTTCTCTATCCATGCTACGGCAATGTCGGTCATTTTTTCAATAACCGCAGGTTTGCTGAAATTCAGCGTGGGGAGAAACTCTTCGAACCAAGTGGAAAAACGTTGGTCTTCCCAGCGTCCGATATTTTTGGAACCATCAGGTAAGTAAAGTGGAGTGCACCAATTTGGGTGCTCTTTGATGATAGCATTGTCTTTATATACGTGGTTTGCAACGTAGTCGAGTATAATGTTGATTCCGTGGTCGTGTGCAGATTTTACAAGGCTGTGCAAATCGTTTTCACTGCCGAAATGCTCGTCAATTTGGTCAGAAACCAATGGCCAATAACCATGGTAGCCAGCCGATAATTTTCCATTCTTTTCGACAGGTTCATTCGGATTTTTTACCACGGGAGAAATCCATATTGTGTTGATTCCCAACTTCTTGAAATATCCGTCGTCGATTTTCGCTTTGATACCACGCAAATCACCGCCATGGAAATTCAGTTTGGCGTGGACTTGCTCAAAATTCTTGTTGACAGTTTTTTTCGTGTTGCTGTTGTTGAATCGGTCAATCAGGGCGAAGTAAATCAGCTGTGCTTCTTTGTCGTTTCTGGTTATTGCATCCGACGATTCCACCACGTTGCCGTTATCCAGCGGGATAAGCAGGTCGTTCGTCATTGTTTCGGTGTTGTAACCGTACACTCTGATATAGCTTCGTTTTATTTTTTTCGCTTCTTTGGGCAGTGTTATCACGATTCTGTTTCGGTGACGGAACGTGTTTGTGTCGTTGATGACTTTGTTTTGCCAAAGTACAAGATATCCCGAAATGGAATCGGAAGCCGACAGGATTATGCTGTTTTCGAACACCTGTATGGTCTCCAGCATCATTTTCTCGTCGTTGCCGAATGGCACACGCATCAGTGAATTGTAGCCGCCGTATCCGTTTTCCAGCACTTCGTTGTTGAGCGGATCGTTTATCCAGTTCCCGTCAACTATGAGTTGGTAGGAATAATTTCCCGGCTCAATGTTTAATGTATATTGCCAGCAATTGTCTTTGTACGAGAAATTGTAGCCTTTGGGATTCCAACTATTGAAATCGCCCGCAATCTGTACGGAGCTAACGTAATTGTTAGGGTAGTAGCGGACTACATATTGGATTTTCTTCGATTTGACCAACACCAGCGATTCTTTCGAACCATCCTTGTAAATAATGTCTAAATTGCTGACTGGTAGAATGATATCGTTTTCAATTATGTTCAGTTTCACCTTTTGTTCCGCATGGTTCACCCAAACCTCGAAACCTTGCGGGGCGACAACAGACGCAATTTCGTCGCAATTGAGGACGTAATCTTGTAGGTATATAATGGTTTCTTTTTGTCCAAGACGTATTTCCGATGCCAAGTTGCAAATTTTACTGCTCATATTTTTCTAATGCATGAATGGTGACTTCGTTGTTTTCAACATCAAGTTCTAAGGTTGAGTCGGTTACCGTGTGCGAAAGAATGTATTCCGACAGCGGATTTTCCAGATAATTCTGGATGGCACGTTTGAGTGGTCGCGCACCGTTTTTCTGGTCGTATCCTTTTTCCACAATGAAATTTTTCATTGCATCTGTCAATACGAGTGTGATATTCAAATCTTTCGTACGCTGGTACAAGTCTTTCAACTCAATTTCAATGATTTTGTGTATGTCTTCTTTGGTGAGCATGTTGAAGTGGATAATGTCGTCAACACGGTTCAGGAATTCGGGCGAGAACGTTTTTTTCAGTTCTTTTTCGGTTATTGACTTCGCATATTCCGAAGCCTGCTCTTCGCGTGTTTTTGCGCTAAAACCGACATTTCCGCCAAATTCCGTGAGCGAACGGCTACCAATGTTCGATGTCATTATGATGATGGTGTTCTTAAAGTTCACTTTTCTGCCGTAGCTGTCGGTCAAATGTCCTTCGTCGAGTACCTGCAACAAAATGTTGAACACATCGGGATGTGCTTTTTCTATTTCGTCGAGCAAAACCACGGAATATGGTTTCCGTCTGACTTTTTCCGTTAACTGGCCGCCTTCTTCGTAGCCAACGTAGCCCGGAGGCGCTCCAACCAAACGCGACACGGCGAATTTTTCCATATATTCGCTCATATCAATGCGGATAAGTGCATCGCGGGAGTCAAACAAATATTCAGCCAAAACTTTTGCCAGTTCGGTTTTTCCGACACCTGTCGGACCAAGGAAAATAAACGTTCCAATTGGTTTGTTTGGATCTTTTAGACCGGCACGGTTGCGTTGTATTGCTTTTACAATTTGTTGGATCGCTTCGTCTTGTCCGACAACCGAACCTTTCAGTTCGCTGAACATTTGGAGCAGACGGCTTCCTTCTTCCTGTGCAATACGTTTCACAGGAACGCCCGTCATCATTGCAACTACTTCAGCAACAACATCTTCGGTAACTGGATTACGGTTTTCTTCCAACGAACGTTGCCAATCTTTTTTGGCTTGTTCTATTTTCAGTTTGAGTTTGTTGTTTCGGTCACGCAAATCAGCCGCCGTCTCGTAATCCTGGCGAAGCACGGCCTCGTCTTTTTGTTCCTTGATTTTCCCCATTTCTTGTTCCATATCAATAATGTCCTGCGGAGCAACAACATTTTGGATATGAACACGGGAACCAGCCTCGTCCATTGCGTCGATGGCCTTGTCGGGCAGGCAACGGTCTGAAATATATCGTTGGGTAAGGTTTACGCACGCTTTGATAGCTTTGTCGGTGTAATATACGTTATGGAAATTTTCGTAGTACACTTTTACATTGTTGAGAATATTGATGGATTCCTCAATAGTTGGCTGTTCCACAAGCACTTTCTGGAATCGGCGTTCAAGGGCGCCGTCTTTTTCAATGTTTTGACGATATTCGTCGAGCGTTGTCGCTCCGATACATTGAATGTCACCGTGTGCAAGTGCCGGTTTCAGCATATTTGCGGCATCGAGGGCTCCTGACGAACCGCCGGCGCCGACAATTGTGTGGATTTCATCAATAAACAGAATCACATTGTGTGTGTTCGATAATTCTGAAATCAACGTTTTTATGCGTTCCTCGAATTGTCCACGATATTTTGTGCCGGCAACAATCGACGCCATGTCGATGGTTACCAATCGTTTGTCGAACAATGTCCGTGAAACCTCGTGGTTTACGATTTTTATTGCCAATCCTTCAACAATAGCAGATTTTCCCACGCCTGGCTCTCCAATAAGGATTGGATTGTTTTTCTTCCTACGGCTAAGGATTTGTGCAATACGCTCAATTTCTGTATCGCGTCCAACCACAAAATCCAATTTGCCCTCGCGTGCCGATTTTGTAAGGTCTGTGCCGTATTGGTCGAGTAGAGGGGTTGCTGTTTGTGTTGATTTCTGTTTGTTTTTGTCGGCATTCGGATGTGGCGGATAATGCGGCTCAAATTTGTGTGCCGAAGGTTTCGGCTCATCGTCGTGTCGGTCGTGAACGTCAATGTTTGGCGTGCCGAGCAAGTCGCTGATTGCCTGCGAATCTTTGTTTTTATTGTATCGTTTTAGAATGCAGTTTTTTACAGTTGCGTATGTAATTCCTTGAATACGAAGTTCTTTCGCACAAATGGAATTCTCGTCGCGAAGTATGGCAAGCAGCAAATGTTCCGTGTCGATTTCGTTTATGGAAAGATTTATAGCCTCGAATTGTGCAATTTTCAGCACATTCTGCGCGTTGTTCAGAATCGGAATCGACGTTGTTTCGTTGGGATTCAGCGGTTCTGGTTTTATCAATTCACGTTCGATTGTTGATTTTATATCGGAAATATTGCAGTTCAATTCAGTCAGAATGTCCGTTGCAATACATTGATTTTCACGGAATAAGCCAAGACAAATGTGGTCAATGCAAAGGAAATTGTTTCCTAATCGAATTGCCTCTTCACGGCTATTCCGCAATATTGTGTTTAGTTTTTCGGAATGCTCCATAGAATTAAAATTTCGTAAATATACCAAAAATCGGTAAAACAACGCTGTGTAGGTACATATATTATTATTTTCTTCGCTGTTTTGCTCAGTAAAAACGCATTGTGTGAGAAACTGTGATTTATTAACAAAAAAATGTTGATAAAAACCTATTCGGTTTGGCGGAAAAATAGGCGAAATTTTGGGATTTTTGCTTGAAATGTTAAGTAGGCGAAGATGCCTCATGCAAAATAGATAAAAATGTCTGAAGAAGTAGAAAAAACAAGTAACGAAAGAATTATTCGATTTGATATCGAAAAAGAAATGAAATCATCGTACATCGATTATTCGATGTCCGTAATTGTGGCGAGAGCGTTGCCTGATGCACGTGACGGTATGAAACCTGTTCACCGTCGTGTGATGTTCGGTATGGACAAGATGGGAAACACGCCCGACCAACCTTATAAGAAATCGGCCAGAATCGTCGGTGAGGTTATGGGTAAGTACCACCCGCATGGTGATTCATCTATATATGGTACGTTGGTGCACTTGGCACAGGATTGGAATATGCGGTATCCGTTGGTTGACGGACAAGGTAACTTTGGTTCGATCGACGGCGACTCGCCTGCGGCAATGCGTTATACCGAGGCTCGTTTGGCTAAAATAGCAACGGAAACTTTGGCCGACTTGGAAAAGGATACGGTTGACATGCAGCCGAACTTCTCCGAGGAATACAAGGAACCGACTGTGTTGCCGACAAAAATTCCTATGTTGTTGGTGAATGGTTGTGCCGGTATTGCCGTTGGTATGGCTACGAATATGGCTCCGCACAATCTTTCCGATACGGTTGATGCAATTGTTGCCTACATTGAAAATCCTGAAATTACAATTCCTGAACTTGCGGCTATCATCAAAGCTCCTGATTTCCCGACGGGAGGAACTATTTACGGGTATCAGGGTGTGCTTGATGCTTACGAGACAGGACAGGGTAGAATTGTGATTCGTGCCAAGGCTCGTTTCGAAAACGAAAATGGTCGTGATTTGATTGTTGTTGACGAAATTCCATATATGGTCAACAAGGCAGAGTTGATTAAGAGAACAGCCGAATTGATTAACGATAAGAAAATCGACGGCATAACCGAGGTCAACGATGAATCCGACAAGGAAGGTATGCGTATTGTATATACATTGAAAAAAGATGCGGTGCCAAACATCGTACTTAATAAATTGTATAAATACACATATTTGCAGTCTTCGTTCAGCGTGAACAATGTTGCCTTGGTTGACGGACGTCCGAAAACATTGAATCTGAAGGATATGATTTCAGTGTTCACGGAACACCGCCACGATGTGGTTGTTCGTCGTACTAAATTCGATTTGAAGGAAGCAGAGAAACGCGCCCACATTTTGGAAGGCCTTATCATCGCTTGCGACAATATCGACGAGGTTGTTCATATTATCCGTGCTTCGAAGAACGTGGCTGAAGCCCGCGAAAACTTGATGAAGCGTTTCGCATTGGACGAAGAGCAGGCTAACGCTATTGTTGAAATGCGTCTTCGCCAACTTACGGGCTTGCAAATGGATCAGCTTCACGCTGAATATGAGGAACTTGAACGTAAGATTGCATACTACAAGGATGTGTTGGCAAACTACGATATGCAAATGCAGATTGTGAAGGACGAAATGCTCGAAATCAAGGCAAAATATGGCGACGATCGTAAAACCGACATCGTGAAGACTGCCGAAGAATTCAACCCTGAAGACTTCTATGCCGACGAAGATGTGGTGATTGCAATTTCCCACCTTGGTTACATTAAGAGAACTGCATTGACGGAATACAAACTGCAAAACCGTGGTGGTGTTGGTTCCCGTGGCGGTGATACTCGCGATACAGATTATATTGAACATCTGTATATCTCGAATATGCACGCTACATTGTTGATTTTCACTGAACAGGGTAAGTGCTTCTGGCAAAAGGTTTATGAAATTCCAGAAGGAAACAAAGTGTCGAAGGGACGTGCTATCCAGAATATTCTGAATATTTCCAACGACGATAAAGTCCGCGCGTATGTGACTGTCAACAATTTGACCGACGAGGATTATCTGAAGAATCATTTTGTGGTGCTTTGTACCGAAAATGGTATCATCAAGAAAACCACATTGGAAGCATATTCCCGTCCACGTCAGAATGGTATCATCGCACTTTCTATCCGCGAAGGCGACCGCTTGTTGCAGGCGTGCTTGACCGACGGCAACTGCGAAATTATGATGGCTATCCAGTCGGGTAAGGCTATCCGCTTCCCAGAAAGCAAATTCCGCGCAATGGGACGTACCGCTTCGGGTGTGAAAGGTATGACAGTTCCGGACGGCGAAAAGGTTGTTGGTTTAATTTGTGCTCCTGCCGATACTAACAAGGAGATTTTGGTCGTTTCAGAGAAAGGTTTTGGTAAACGTTCGAGCATCGAAGACTACCGAATCACCAATAGAGGCGGTAAGGGTGTCAAGACAATCAACATTACCGATAAAACTGGCAAACTTGTTGCTTTTGAGGCAGTTGATGACGATGATGATTTGATGATTATGAACAAATCGGGTATCACAATCCGTATGGAAGTCGCTCCGTTGCGAGTGATGGGACGTGTGGCTCAAGGTGTGAAACTCATCAATCTGCGTCCGAAGGATTCCATTGCGGCAATTTCAACCGTACACGTGGAACCTGAAGAACGACAAGCAATGAAGGATGCCGAAAATGCGGAAAATGTTGAAGGCAACGAAAATGCTGAAAATCAAGGCGAAACAGATAATACAGACAATAACGAATAATTAAAATTTGAAGAGTATGAAATCAAAGGTCATTCTTGCGTTAGTCGCATTATTTTTCGGAAACATGGCATTTAGCCAGACCGACGAGTTTGTTATGACGTGGAACATTGTTGAAAGCGAGGCAAAAAAATCTGATGCCGATATCGCAAATCCTAAAAAGGCTGCAAAACTCAACACGTGGACAGAACGTGGTCGTAAATACTTGATGGTATATACGTTCGATGCAGAAAATATTTATCCGGGAACGACAATGGAACAGTTGCCGCTTATTATGAAAAGTGGTGCGAAAAGCGCTTCAACAAAAGGCGATACAACTATTCAGACATTCGAAAGAATGGAATTTTACTGCGTAGGTGGAAAGGTAGTGAAATATGTTCGTGCCGGACGTGCGAAGGAAAATTTCTTCCCAACACAAACTGCCGCTCTTGATGTTGCTGCCGAAGCGTACTTGAAGGCAAGCGAATTGGATGTCGACAAAAAGAAGGCTAAATTGATTGGCGACCAATTAAAAGTTGTTTCCGATTACTTACAACGCGAGGCTTTGTTCCCATACTATGCAGGCGACTATGTTACTGCATCGAAATATTACACAAAAGCTGGTAATATTGTGAAAACAGGCTTGACAGGCGAACCTGATTCTGTACGTGCCGCTGTGTTGAAAAACTGCGGTGAAATCAACAAGGCTGCTAAGAACTACGACCAGGCAATTTCGTTCTACAACGATATTAATTCATTCGCTCCGTCAACAAATATGTATGCCAACATTTATTTCTGCCAGTTGATGAAACAAGATACTGCAAGCGCAATCAACACATTGCAGAAAGTGTTGTCGGAATTTCCGTCTGATTCAAATAGCGTGTCGTTCCTGAACCAATTGATTGATATGTACATAAAGACTAATCAAGTGGACAATGCGACTACATATTTGCAGAAAGCAATCGAGGCTGAACCAAACAACACAGCATATTTGTTTAACCTTGGCTACTTGAATGAATCAAATGGCAAAGAGGATGAGGCTGTTGCAAATTACGAAAAAGTGCTTGCAATTGACGCAAATGAGCCAAATGCAAACTTCAACCTTGGACGAATTATTGCTGAGCGTGGAAACGCAAAAATGAAGGAAGCCGACAAATTGTATGGCAAAAAAGGTTACCAAGCCAAGGTTGACGAGGGTAAGGGACTTTTGAAGAAATCATGCAATTGTTTCGAACTCTGCGCCCAAAACACTCAGGACAAAGGCTTGAAGAAAAATGCATATTACAACCTTATGCGTTTGTATGCCCAGTTAGGAATGATGGATAAGTCAAAAGCTGCAAAGGCACAATACGATAGTATTTAAAAAGAATGGTTTTTTCATAGTATGTGAGCGGTATGTCGTGACGATATGCCGCTTTTTTTATGAAGAAATCTTGGCGGAATCCGTTTTTGAAATAAAAAACTTGCAGTATTCGGATTGTAAAAGTTAGAAATGTTTTAATTTCGCCCACGAAAACAGAAAATATGTCAGTTACGGTTGTCGTTTCATTGATCGTTTTGTGTATCGGAGCCAGTTTTGTGCAACGAGTGTGTGGATTCGGCTTTGGGGTGTTTATAATGACAATGCTTCCGTATTTATGTCCGTCGTATGGCGAGGCAACCACACTTTCGGGACTATTGTCGGCGGCACAATCCTTATATGTTTTGTTTGTTTTGTATAAGTTGGTTGATTGGAAACATTTGGTAATCATATTGATTTCGTTCACCATCTTTTCGTTTTTGGCAATACAGTTCGTGGCTTCGGCTACCGATTCCATTCTTAAGATTCTGTTGGGTATCGTATTGATATTGTTGAGTTTATATTTCTTGTTTGTAAGCCCGAAACTGCAGGTTAAGCCCACAAAAACATTGCAGGTCTCAATGGGAGCGTTGAGTGGTGTGATGGGCGGCTTGTTTGGTATGCACGGTCCTCCCGCTGTGATTTATTTCTTGGCGGTTGAACCTGGAAAATACCGATATATGGCTGTGTGTCAGGCGTATTTCTTGCTTACAAACATCATAATGACGTTCTTCCGTGCGCGAAATGGCTTCCTCACCGGGTTTGTAGGATGGGGATTTTTGTATGCCATTGGCGGTGTTGTGATAGGCTCTTATCTCGGTAGAAAAGTATTCGACAAACTTCCATCCGACAAACTACGGAAAGTCATTTACATCTATATGATTTTCAGTGGAATAGTCGCAATTCTATTGTAAATCTGTTTCAAAATACCTTGTTCCACCTCGTTTGTTTGAGGTCACAGAATGTGACCTCAAGATTGAAAATCTCGTTTTTGTTGCGTACCTACGGCACGCTGTTTTATCGTATTGTAATTCTACCAACCAGATGTGCCTACGGCACATATGAAAAATCCCCGTTTTTCTGTGCCTTATTGTCTTGTAGGGGCTATGGTCGGTAGAAATGTAACGCACCACGTTATTATTTGCGTGCCTACGGCACATATAAAAATCCTCGTTTTTCTGTGCCATACCGTCCCGTAGGGACTAAAGGTCGGTAGAAATGTAACGCACCACGTTATTATTTGCGTGCCTACGGCACATATAAAAATCCTCGTTTTTCTGTGCCTTATTGTCCCGTAGGGACTAAAGGTCGGTAGAAACGTAACGCACCATGTCATTATTTGCGTGCCGTAGGTACGCCACACTAAATTTTTTGAAATAAAAATTGTTCCTGGTATTCTATTCCAAATTTTTCCAACAATTCCTTATACTCCTCTATGAACGAGGTCTTTTTATGATGTTTTTCTTGTGTTAAAATGTAATTGACTACTGCTGGAATATGTGATTTACTATACGAAAATGCTCCGTATCCTTCTTGCCATGAAAATTTTCCCGATATGAACCCATTCTGATTAATCCATTTTGCCGATTCGCCTTTTACTACTTTCATTATTTCAGATAATGATTGCGAAGGTCTTAATCCAAACAATATATGAATATGATCGGGCATACCACCTATTGCCAACATTTTATGACCATTGTTTTTGATAATACCTGAAATGTATTGATATAATCTTTCTTTCCATGATTCCGCAATCAATGATTGTCTGTTTTGAACGGAAAATACTACGTGAAGATGAATTTGTGTATATGTGTTTGGCATAACTATTTTCTTTTAAATAAAACTTTTTTGTTGCGTACCTACGGCACGCTGTTTATTGTATTGTCATTCTTTCTACCAACCAGATGTGCCTACGGCACATATGAAAAATCCCCGTTTTTCTGTGCCTTATTGTCTTGTAGGGGCTATGGTCGGTAGAAATGTAACGTACCACGTTATTATTTGCGTACCTACGGCACATATGAAAAATCCCCGTTTTTCTGTGCCATACTGTCCCGTAGGGACTAAAGGTCGGTAGAAATGTAACATCATCCACCACGATTTGATTCATTAGTGTTTTTTGAGGTGCCAATTTGGCACCTCAAAAAATCAGATTCTTCGTCATTCAATTGAAACATAAAATCTTCAGGGAATCGTTCAATATTTCGCTTTACCTGACGGTTTAATTGTTTTGTTTCTACCTGATACAATTCTGCCAAGTCTCTGTCGAGCATGACTTTCTGCCCACGAATTTCGTGGATTTTACTCTTAATGTTGTCAACCGAAATCGGTGTGACGGGCTGTAATTCATTCATTTATTACGGTTTTTCTATTTTGAATCCTACGGGTTTTCGTTCTTGGAATGTTTTACGCACGACGTTTTCTGCCTGCAGTTCGGCAAGTGTCTGGTTTATCAGTTCCAATTGCGTAGCCGTGTCGTCGTTGATGTCGTTTTGGTCATGAAGAACATCTTCTATATAGTCTTTCAAAGAATCAAATCTAAGTTCTATGTTTTCAAATTTGACAACTATTTCTTTATCGGTCAACGTCTTTTTTAAGGTGACGAATGCTCGCATGATTTGTATATTTACTTGAATTGCGATTTCTGACGACAAAACGGAACTCAACATTGCAATGCCAAGTTCAGTGAACGCATATGGTTTTTTCCGTGCACCCATTTTTATGGATTTGGATGTCGCATTTTGCGACTTCCAATTTTGAAATTCTTCGTCATTCAATTGAAACATAAAATCGGATGGAAAACGTCGTATGTTTCGCTTAACTTGCTCGTTTAATCGTTTAGTCTCAACCTGATACAATTCTGCCAAGTCTCTATCGAGCATGACTTTCTGCCCACGAATTTCGTGGATTTTACTCTTAATGTTGTCAACCGAAATCGGTGTGACGGGCTGTAATTCATTCATTTATTATGTTTTTTCTATTTTGAATCCTACGGGTTTTCGTTCTTGTAATGTTTTACGCACGGCGTTTTCTGCTTGCAGTTCTGCAAGTGTCTGGTTTATCAGTTCCAATTGCGTTGCAGTATCGTCGTTGATGTCGTTTTGGTTAC
This sequence comes from Bacteroidales bacterium, assembly GCA_017552705.1. GTDB lineage: Bacteria > Bacteroidota > Bacteroidia > Bacteroidales > UBA1715 > UBA1715. Next base: position 551 of record JAFZOY010000058.1, on the reverse strand, counting down.
GAAGAACACTTTCAATGTAATCGTTTAATTTATCTATACGAAGTGCCAAATTTTCGATTTGTAACATTTCGGATTTCTTTTCTGCAACAAAATGTTTTAGTGCTATGAAAGTTCGCATTATTTGTAGATTTACTTTTATTGCAATCTCCGAAGATAAGACAGAACTTAACATTGAAATTCCTAATTCGGTGAATGCAAACGGCAAATACCTTGTTCCACCTCGTTTGTTTGAGGTCGCAAATTGCGACCTCAAAGTTGCAAATTCTGCTTCTGTTAAAACAAACATTGCATCATTAGGAAATCGCTCAATGTTTCGTTTCACTGCTTCTTTAAGTCTTTTAGTTTCAACTTGGTAGAGTACTGCCAAATCAAAATCGAGCATGACTTTCTGCCCACGAATTTCGTGGATTTTACTCTTAATGTTGTCAACCGAAATCGGTGTGACGGGCTGTATTTCATTCATTTTGGTAATTTTTAGGTATGCAAAGATACCTAAAAACTGAAAATAGCCAATTGCGACGTAAACAAAGATTGTTAATAGAAAAAAGATT
>JAFZOY010000057.1 GCA_017552705.1 Bacteroidales bacterium | reverse complement strand
GTGGGTAAGGAATTGTCGGAAGCAGAGAGTCAGGAACTTAAAGCGAAGTTCGAACAATATCTGCATATCGGGCATTATCCCTATTTCGAACTTGAAAATGGCTATTACGCCGTTTACAACATTGAATTTTATGGGGCGAAACAGGACGCAATGGACTATGCGGCGGATTCGTTCATCTTTGCGAAAATACATTGGAACAAAGAAGGCGATGCGGTTTTCACACTCGAGTATTGGGAACATTTCTGCAAAACCATCAACGGAATAGAGCAGATAATCACCTATAAATTAAAGAGTTCGCAAGAATTGGGTGGTTCGTTCGAAAACGATCAGGCGAAAGACGATTTTCTTGCCCGATTAAATCCGCCGTTTATGTCATTTATTCCTAACAATTTAGTCGAGCAAATGGCAGCAGTGAATAATGCGGTTGAGGAATACGCAATGCAAAACCCCGACGTGGATATTGAGCAAATGTTCAACGAAAGCATCAGTTGGGGATACACGGGCAAGCATCATTGGATAACGAGGAACAAATTGTACGGGAAATGGAATAAAACCAACGAGTAATTAATTGAAAATGAAAGTTTAACTGTTTAAACATTAAGATTATGGAAACCAAGAATATACAACACCCTGACGGGCAAATTCAATTGCTGAACGGAACAATCCTTGATTGCTATCCGCGCGAAAAACCAGCCGAAAAAGTTGACAATCAGCTGACATCCGAACAAATATGCGAAAATTTGGGACTCATAAGGCCAAAGTCCAAAGTGTTGGATAACAAGTTGAACCAGATTTGTGAACAAGCATTTGCGGAATTCACCAACAATGCATTTTTGTTCCTCGAAAACCGCGACCGAATCTTTTCCGATAGTCGGATGTTTTTGGCGCCAGTGCCAATTGAAAATGGTGTTTCAATTTTCGGCTATTCTGGATTTTTGAAACCCACATTGGGTGTTTTCCTTGAATGGTGGTTGCAAAGTATGTGGGCTGCCTTTACCGACAAAAAAGGTCATTGGCTTGTATATGAGTTCAGCGGAAGTATTCTTTCAGGTTGCAACACCAGCTATGCGGTAGGCGACCATTGCACAACCACCGAATTTAATTCGCCGTCGTTCAGCGATTTGTGGATAAACTTCAAACAGGTAAACACTCGCTACGACAGCGCCAAATCGCGCTATCAGGCATATACCATCAGCGAAGTGGCCGAAGTATTGAAAAGCGAAGGACGCACCGTTGACCAACAAAGCGTTGAGGAATTCTTTTTGAAGAAAGAAATCGCGCGGCAACGGCGAATTCTCAAAAGTTTTGAGGAAGAGGCGAAAGATATTTACAAGCACACATTCAACGAGTTGGATGAGCAATACGAGGATTTGACTAATTCCTTGAAATTCAACAACTATCGGCCAATGAGTTTTAGTATTGATGCGGCTGACTTTTCAAAACCTCTTGCGTCGATTATACCTGATAATATGGATAAAGAAAAGTATATCAGGTTTTTAAGATATGCCAGCAATTGTTTGGAAAGTGCCATAGAGCAGCTGACGGGGCGCGAAGCGCAAAGGGCAAAAGCAAAGAAAATCAAAGCAATGAAGAAAGCGTTCTCTTTCATTCTTGCCGCAGTCCTACTGTTTTTACTGTGTTCCTGTCAAAGAAGTCCATCAGGGAACGAGGTCATCATTGACGACCGGCCTTCCGCCCCTGCCGCAAGCACCGGTTATGAAGC
>JAFZOY010000056.1 GCA_017552705.1 Bacteroidales bacterium | reverse complement strand
TAGTTCTGCTTTCTCTGGCACAAAAATCGAAGAAATAGAATTGCCTTCAAGTATTAAGAAAATTGAAAAAGAAGCATTTAATTCGTGCGAAGGGATGGCATCAATAACCATTCCCAACAGCGTGAAGTCAATCGGCAACGCGGCTTTTCAAAACTGCACCGCGCTTACTTCGGTGGAAATACCCAATAGCCTACGAGAAATAAATTACAGACTGTTTAAGGCTTCGGGACTTACCGAAATCACCATTCCAAGCACGGTTAAAGTTATTGGCAAAGAAGCATTTGCCGACTGCCAGAATTTGAAAACCGTGGTGATTGAGGACGGCGTGCGGAAAATTGACAACAGCGCCTTCAAAAACACTGCCATTGAGGAGATTGAGATTCCCGCCACTGTCACCGAAATAGGCACAGGCATTACCCCGAAAAACACGGTTTGGATTGTTGAAAAAGACAGTTACGCACATCAATACGCCGTGGAAAATAATATGACTTTCAGAATAAAAAACGGAAACCAAACCTTTGTTGTCGAACAAATTATAAATATTAACATATACGCCCATAATCGAACCATTGTGGTTGAAAACGCCGACGATGAAATTTTTGTGTATGATGCAATTGGTCGGTTAATCGCCCGTAGAGACGCAATGCATTGCGTCTCTACAATAACAGTCAGACATTCTGGGGTTTATGTTGTAAGAATTGGTAATTTGGCGAAGAAGGTGATTGTCGAATAATACTATGTTTCTAATTCCCATTTTCCATTTTTTCTTCCTTTTGAGCGGTAAGAATACCCTGCAGCATACCTTCAATGTAATTCAGAATGGCTTCGTCGTGCGATATAAAGCCAATTTCGGAGGCACCATACTGGCTTGGGAAGGCAAATATAGCAGTGCTACCATTCGACCACGCATTCATTGAGATTGTATTACGAACAGGAATCAGATTAACGCCGCACGTTTCGTAGTATTTTTCCAGAATGAGAGAACAAGAATCGTACACAATCTGTATGTCGGTGTACTTGATGTCTTTGATTTTCTTCTTCCCAATATGGCGATCTTTAACAGCATCCATTTGTTCAAACACCGGTAGCGCATATTTCTCCGAATAAAAATGATGCTTCTTCATAGGCTCAATTTTCACCTTCAACTCATCCAAATGTTCATCCCAATATTTCTTAAAAAACACATCGTACAATGAGTCGGTGACATACGCAATCGAATCAACACCCCTTATTCGTCTTTTGGAGAACACATTCTTGCGTTCCATATAGATATCTGTCATATACTCTCTTGGAATCCAACGTTCTCTGATGTTTCTGTAGTAGTTGCTTTCTCTCATAACGCCACCAACCTTATAGTACACCAACGAAACCGACCTGCTATCCTTGTTTTTCATAGAAACCACCATTTCCTGAAACGAAGTAGTGTCTTTGGTAAAGGCTCCGTACAATAACATATCCTCAAATATCACATACTTTTCCTTACCTTTCGATGCCACCTCACGCAAATTCGCCTCCATATTGGTTTCGCCCTTGTCAGACAGTACAAACTGATTGATATAAATCAAATAATCCGGATAAATACCAATATTGCGCGTTGAAAGCGACGACTCTATCTGACGCAAGTTGGAAAGAAGTCCATTCACATCCTTTTCGTTGCTATAAGTCTGATACCAGAAAAAAATAATCGACAATAAAAGGGCAAATGGCGCCGAAGACAAAATTATTTTCCAGAAATTAAAAAATTTTGAAGAAAAGAAATCTTTCCTATTGTTATTATTGTTTGTGTTTTCCATCAAAAAATAGTTTTACTAAATTATTTTCCAAAAATAGGAAAAAAAATACACGGCAAACAGAGATTTTTCAAAAAATCTCTGTTTGCCGTTAGCTGAATATTGTTTCATAACCCTAATGTTTTGATTTCCACAAAGTTACAAAAATATTTTAATTAATATACTGATAGTCAAACAATTACACTATTACGTAAACTGTTTTGGAATAATTTCAAAACAGTTTCTAAGAGTTTTGAGAATAATCTACGATAAACATCAACAATTCTGGTGTTTATATTGTAAAAATTGGTAATTTGGCGAAGAAAATAATAATCGAATAAATTGTTTCTTATGAAAAAGATTGTGGCTCTTGCATTTGTGTTATTGTTGGCGGCAAGTTCGCTGTTGGCACAAACCACACAAATCGGCAAATGGGAAAAAGACGAGTTCACGACCGAATGGACTGAACGCTCATGGGATTTTTCGGAGTATATTCCGTCGCTTATCAAAAAAACGGGAACCTACAGCATTGTGTTCACCTACAAATCAGGAGGTCAGAAATTGGTTCTTTCGAATGCCGAAATAAAGGCCGATGGCGTTACCGTGGCTACATTTGAAGAAGAAAAATCGGCTGGATACAATCCTAAAACAATAACCTATGAATTCAAACTCAGTTCAATTCCCCAAACACTCACGCTCACAGCACAAGCCTACACCTCTGGCGGCACAAATTCGAATGGTGTGATTGAACTGGTTGTTCCCATTGCAAGCAATGAGATTATAGATAGCGTGCTATATATCGCCGAAGGCACCACAACCATTGCCGACAAAGCATATTATGGCAATACCGAAATCAAAAAGGTGGTGATTCCATCGACTGTTACTAAAATCGGCCTGCTTGCATTCCACAACTGTACGAGTCTTGAAGAAATCGACATTCCTGCATCGGTGAAAACAATTGGCAATGCGGCGTTTCAAAACGACACATCGCTAACAAAAGTTACCCTGCACGAAGGACTTACTGAAATCAATCTCAAAAACTTTAAGAATACTGCCATTTCGGAAATTACAATTCCTTCGTCGGTACAAAAGATTGGCGACAACGTCTTCGACGATTGCAAGAACCTCACCAAAATCTATGTTGACAAGTATTCCGACGCCCATGCCTGTTTAAGCGGCGATTCACGCATTGTGTTTACCGACAATGCCCCCGTGCGTAGCCGTGAAGAATGGCTTACATTGGCAAAATCCAATATTCTCGAAGATGGCGTGCTGTATATCGCCGAAGGCACCACGGAAATAAAAGGCAGTGCATTCATTAGCCGTACCGATATAAAAAAGGTGGTTTGTCCATCGACACTCAAAACAATCAACGCATACGCGTTCCGTTACTGCACAAATCTTGAAGAAGTGTATTTAGCTGACACAAAAACACTTATGGGTTACGTGTTCAATGGGTGCACTTCGTTGAAAAAGATTGTTGTTTCCGATTCGCTCAAAGCTATTGGCAACAACTGTATTCCGCCCACTTCCGAATTGATTTATCCTGAAGGCAGCTGGGCACAGGAATGGTACGAAGCGACATATTATCTCACTGTAAATGATGAAGAAATCCCTGCCAACAAATACAAGAAGAAAAATTATAAAAGAGTTACTCTTGGCAGCAATGTAAAAACCATTGGGGAAAATGCGTTTGCAAACATGGAGTATCTTGAGGAAGTGATTGGCGGCAACAATGTGGAAAACATTGGCAACGGGGCGTTTAGCGGTTGCACGAGACTTTCGTCCTACAAATTACCTTCCAATGTCGTAGTAATTGGAAACAATTGTTTTTCGGGCACAAATATACCCTCGTTTGATATTCCCGAAACCGCATACGTGGTTGGTACTGGAGCATTTTCTGGTTCACATGCGACTTCGGTTTCATTTGGAACACATATTACCCATATTCCTGAAAATGTGTGTGCCAATTGTCCTGATTTAAAGAATGTTGTAATAAAAAGTGTTGACAGCATCAGTGCAAAAGCATTCTACAATTGTCCGAAACTTACGTCCGTCACACTCAACTATGGTCTTGTGTTCATTGGCCGCGAAGCGTTTCGTAAATGTACATCGCTATCCACCATCAAACTTCCCGAAACCATTGAATGTATTATGGCACATGCTTTTGCGGAAACCAATATCAAAAATATCAATATGCCGGTCAACATGTTGAATGTAGAAGCAAATTCATTTCCCGAAGGTGTTGTCCCGTTTGACATTTCGTATGGGTTGGAACTAAAACCTCTTGATTTAAACATAACGCTCCCAACCCATGCCATGCCCGAGGATAAGTACATTGTAAAATCCATGTCGGCACGGGTCATCAATCTTGACAGGGTAATTATGATAAAGAATTACATAGATAGAGATTTTATGACGGTAAACATTGATTTTCCCCAATGGGACAGGGAATATCACTTTGTGTTGGATATACTTGGTGCCGGAGCCGACAAATACGAAGTTCTTACAAACGCATCAGGATGGAAATACATTCGAGCAACCATCAGTAATGTAAAAGCTGATTCCCTATACAAATTGGTGGTTCGGTATAAAATTATGCGGACACCCACGGAATACAACGGTTATCTTTCCCAAGATTTTCCCGCAAAATATGGTCCATTCGAAGAATTCTACACTAAACCATCGGGGACCGTTGGTGGCTGTGTAAGCGACCATCCTTTTTTCCAAAACTTGGCGGCCGAGTTCAAAAAAGACACCATGTCGCCTCCTGAATTGGCAAAAAAAGCATTTATCTACCCGTGGCAACATCTCTACTTTTATACATATTGTATGACATTGGGACCAATACGGGCGTTGGAAATAGGCGAAGGCGACTGTACCGAATTTTCGGCATTGTTCATCACTATTTGCCGTGCTTGTGGCATTCCATGCAGGCAACTTTCTGTGGCAACATACGATATGAATGTACCTCGAATGATTGAAAAGACAAACCACTCGCTTGCCGAAGTGTATCTTGAGCCTGTTGGCTGGTTTGCCGTCGATGCGAATCTTGGCGGCGGTAGTCTTGTCGGGCGGCATCGCTTTGGACATGTTACAACAATTCAGTTATATCTGCGTCCCGAAAATGTTGCTCTTTCGGGTAGTTATGGCGTATGGCGGGCATCGGAAGGTGATTTAGGCGATGCGTATCAGTTGTACAACGACAATGTGCGTAAAAAAGATGCAGAACTTGTAAAAAACAAAACAATACCAGGGTTGCCATCAATTAAATCCTACACCGACGAGGAAGCATTGAACAACCTTCTGAGCATCAAATATGTATCGCCTCCAGCAGAAGATTTTACCGTAAAATTGACTCGACTTACTCCTGCCGAATCAAATGGTATTTTCAACACTGTTTTACCAACGGTTTTTCCAACGCAGGTTGCAACCTGGAAACCCGACGAATTTACTACTTCGCCCAGCGACACGACATGGGATTTTTCCAACGATGTTTCAAAGTTAATCAAAGCACCGGGCACGTATAGCATTGTTTTCACATATCGCACGGGGAAAAATATGCTTGTGGCCTCCAACGCAATTGTGGAAGCCGACGGGAAAGAGGTTTTTGTTGATTTGGATGAAAAATCAGCGGGAAAAAATTCCAGAACCATTACATATACGTTCCATTTGGATTCCATTCCCAAAACATTGAAATTTTCTGCGAATGTCCGCACCGACGGAGGTAACGATTCCGATGGATTCATAACCCTTGAAACAGTTTCGGCGGAAAATGTTCCTGACAATAACGAGGGCAACGACAAACCAGATAATCATAACAAACCCGACAATCATGAGACCACTGCTTTGCAAAACAATGGTTCTAACATGGTTGAAATATACGTGCAAAACAAAACCATCGTGGTTGAAAACGCCTCCGACGAAATTTTTGTGTATGATTCTATTGGGCGGTTAATCGCCCGTAGAGACGCATGGCCACGTGTTTCTACGATAAACATCAATGAATCAGGTGTTTATGTTATAAAGATTGGTAATTTAACGAAGAAAATTTTTGTAGATTAAAAGATTGATAATGAAAAAAATACTAAATTCCGCATTGATAATTGTATTGGCAACATGCTCGTTGTCAGCACAAACCATCATCGACAGCGTACTCTATATTGACGAAGGTACCACCCAAATAAAAAACAGTGCCTACTATGGAAGAACGGATTTCAACAAAGTAGTGATACCGTCATCGGTGACGGTAATCAACGGACTCGCATTCCAT
>JAFZOY010000055.1 GCA_017552705.1 Bacteroidales bacterium | reverse complement strand
GACTTGGCAGAATTGTATCAAGTTGAGACTAGGCGAATAAACGAGCAAGTTAAACGAAACATTTCTCGTTTTCCCGAAGATTTTATGTTTCAATTAAACGCAGATGAGTTTTCAAACTTGATATCGCAAAATGCGACATCAAAATGGGGAGGTTTAAGAAAACGCCCTTATGCGTTTACAGAACTTGGGATTGCTATGTTAAGTTCTGTTTTATCATCGGAAATTGCCATCCAAGTGAATATCAATATCATGCGGGCATTTGTAACTATGCGCCATGCTATTTCTTCTATTGCTGACCAAGATTTGAAAATAGAAAAATTCGAACACAAACTTGATTCACTTTCGGTTTATATAGATGACGTTCTTCGTGACCAAAACGACATCAACGATGACACAGCAACGCAATTGGAACTAATAAACCAAACACTTGCCGAACTGCAAGCCGAAAATGCCGTGCGAAAAACATTCCAAGAACGAAAACCCGTAGGATTCAAAATAGAAAACCGTAAACAATAAATGTCATCACAGTTTGTGACGACATCACAATTGTCAACGGTGTGTTTGTTTGATATTTTAAGGTCACAATTTGTGACCTTAAACATAAAAATCAATTCTTCTGATTTGCAAAGGTCATTGCCTTTTCAATTCCCATGGTGAGGAACGTATAAATCGCAGAGGTTGATTTTTCGGTAATCGGAGGAATTTGCGTCTTTTCCTCTGCCGTCCATTTGCCAAGCACGAAATCTATCTGCTGACCTTTGGCAAAATTGTTGCCCACACCGAAACGCATACGCGGATACGCATCGGAACCAAGTAGTTCCTGAATGTTCTTCAGCCCGTTGTGACCGCCGGCACTGCCCTTTCCCTTCATACGCAAGGTTCCAAACGGCAACGCAAGGTCGTCAACCAACACAAGCACGTTTTCAATTGCGATTTTTTCCTTCTGCATCCAATAATGCACCGCTTTTCCCGACAAATTCATATAGGTGCTCGGTTTTATCATCACCAGCTGACGACCTTTGTAGCTCGCATACGCCACGCTCGCGTATCGGTCAACGGCAAAAGTAGCATTGAGCGACTTTGCCAATGCGTCAATCATCACAAAACCAATGTTGTGGCGCGTGTCAACGTACTCGTCGCCTATATTTCCCAAACCTACAATGAGATATTTCATCGGACTAAATTTTAGTTAAAAATATAAAAAAATCCGTTATCGAAACCGACAACGGATTTGAGTTTCAAACAATCGAACGATTATTTACCTTGTTGGTTGCTTTCGCGAGTTGCCAACACTGAACATACAACCGATGATTTTGGTTCTTCAATTGTCAAACCTTCGAATGAAAGGGCTGCCAACTTGATAGATTGACCTAAACCAAGCGAAGTGATGTCGATTTCCAACTCTGCTGGCAAATCTTTCAGCAAGCCAGAAACGCGCATCTTACGCATTTTAACTTTCAACTTACCACCAAGTTTCACACCTTCAGCGTGACCAGTGATTTTGATTGGCAATTTCACTGCAAATGGCTTATCGTCAGAAATTTCCAAGAAATCAACGTGAAGAACGTTGTCCGTTACCGGGTGGAATTGAATTTCCTTTACGATTGCCTTGTGAGCCTTACCGTCAAGATTCAAATTAACTACATATACGTTTGGAGTAATGAACACTTTGTCGAATGCCTTAGCCTCAACAGTGAAATTTGTGTTCTCGCCTGCTCCGTACAATACACATGGAATCAAGCCTGCTTCACGTAAATGTTTTGATTCTTTTTTACCAAGATTGGTTCTTGATTGACCTGCTAAATCTATTGTTAACATATTACCTAATTTTTGTGCTACTTATGTCTGAGACATCCATCACACGGGTTAATATTTATTTTTTCGGGTGCAAAGATACATTTTTTGCCGAATATGCAAGTCATTCTGTGAAAAAGATTTACGATTATTTCACAATGACACAAAAAAAGAGCCGCATTATTTCTAACACGGCTCATATTGAATTGACAATCAATATCTTACACTAAAAACGCCGAACTCATCGATTCGTTTTTGAATATTTTTTCGATTGAATTTGCAAAATATTGTGCGCACGACAACACCGTGATTTTACTTGGCATTTTTTCGTGTGGAATTGTGTCGGTCACAAGCAATTCCTGAATGGCGCTTTTCTCGATTCTGTCAAATGCAGGACCTGAGCAAACTGCGTGTGTACTTAGCGCGCGTACGCTTTTCGCACCATTTTCCATACAAAGATTTGCCGCCATTGTAATTGTGCCTGCGGTGTCAATCATATCGTCAACTATAATAACATTCTTACCTTCCACATCACCTATAATCTGCATGGAATCAACCACATTGGCTTTTGTACGTTCTTTATGGCAGATAGCGATGTCGGCATTCAACATGCGAGCATACGCTTTTGCGCGTTTCGTACCACCCATGTCGGGAGCAACGATGCACAAATTTTCCAAATTCATATTTTGAATGTATGGAATGAAAATCGATGAACCAAACAAGTGGTCAACAGGAATGTCGAAGAAACCTTGAATCTGTCCTGCGTGCAAGTCCATAGTAACTACACGGTCAACACCACTTTTTTGCAAAAGGTTCGCCATCAATTTTGCACCGATTGAGATACGGGATTTTTCCTTTCTGTCCTGACGGGCGAAACCGAAATACGGAATCACTGCGGTAACATGTGCCGCCGACGCACGTTTTGCAGCGTCGATCAACAACAACAACTCCAACAAATTGTCGGCTGGTGCGAATGTTGACTGCACAATGTACACTTCCTTACCACGAACAGGCTCGTCGAAACGAGGTTCAAATTCTCCGTCGCTGAAACGAGTGACAGCAGACGCCCCCATTTCAACACCATAGTATTTTACTATTTTCTCAGTTAAATAACGGGTTGCTTCGCCCGAAAAAATCTTGATTTCTTGACTATCAGCCATAATTCTTGTTTTTTAGACGTGGCAAAACTACTTTTTTTTCTTTTTTCCCAACACACAAAGCCTATATTATTTAAGGGTTGTTGATAACTTTTCGTTGCAATCGAATAAATAACTGATACTGAGGAGATAACAAATCATTCTTGGGTTAAAATCTTATGGGAAGTTTTGAAACTCTTCATAATAAATTTTCTATTTTTGTGGTTGAAACGTGTTAATTGAATTTGACAATGAAAAAAATCGTGTTCGGTTTAGTTCTATTGTGCGTATGCTGCGGAGTGTTCGCCCAAAAAACAACATTCCAGCATAAGGGCGTTTCGTATCCGGCAATCACGTTTACGTTCACCACCTATGTTTCGTACAACAACGACGACCGACTGTTTCCCGACAAGGATGTGAACGTTATCATTGCAAAAAAAGGTTCTGGCGGATTGATAGAAATCTCCCTGAAAATCCCGTCAGATAAGGATTTGTGCACCTATTTCCATAAATGCGGTATTTCGGGCGACATTACCCTTGACCTTGACAATGGAGAGAAAATCGTCTGCAAGGATAAGGGCATCAACGATTTCATAAACGGCAAAGCATCAGCAGTTTACGAACTGACGGCGAAAGACATGGAACTGCTCAGAAACCAAAACATCGAAATCATCCATTTTTATATGCAGACGTTCTCGTCAAAGGCAAACTACGACGCGGCGAATTTCCACCACTTTGTGAGCGAAACGCCCGATGACTTCACGCAAAAAAACGAACGGGTTGAAACCACAAAAGTGCCTACCTTAATGCAATTGTTGAAATAAGAGGCGGAAAATTTGTACCCTCACTCAAATTTCTTTGTGGATATTTAGTGAATTGTTTTTGCTTATAGATAGATAGGTTTTTCTTGTAGATTCTTATTTTTGTTTCGTTATAAATACAAGATGAAGGTTTATCCAGAGATAGTTTCCCTTTCTAATGAAGATGTGGCATCCTACCCGTACAATTCCTTCAACGGCCAAATCACGGTGGTTTCGAACCAACGAGCTGTTGACGAGGCGGTAGCATATCTGTCACAATGCAGTGTGATTGGTTTCGACACGGAAACTCGGCCTACGTTCACGAAAAACCACAAAAACACCGTCGCGCTCCTTCAATTGAGTGATGAAAAACGTGCTTTTTTGTTTCGCCTCAAACTCATAGGACTGCCGACCTCGCTTGTGCAAATTTTGACCAACGAATCAATCCGCAAAGTGGGTGTTGCCGTACACGACGATATTAAAGCATTACAAGAAATAAAACGGTTTACTCCAAAGAATTTCATTGATTTACAGACCATTGCAAAACAATTGCATATTGAAGCGATGGGACTACGGACACTAACCCCACTCGTATTAGGATTCAAGATTTCCAAACGGCAACAGTTGTCTAATTGGGAAAACATTTTTCTATCAAGAGCGCAACGGCAATACGCTGCCACCGATGCCTGGGTTAGCCTCCAAATATTTCTAAAATTACAACCATACACAACAATATGATACACATTACATTACGAAACGGAAAAGAACAAAGTGTAAAACGACTTCATCCATGGATTTTCTCCGGAGCAATCGCAAAAATGTCGGGTGAACCCGAAGAAGGCGACTTGGTACAGGTATATTCCGCCGACAAGGAATTTCTTGCCATCGGGCACTATCAAAAGTCGTCGATTGCGGTACGGATTCTCAGTTTTGAAGACAGAAAAATCGACCAAAATTTTTGGAACGAACGCATTGCGTCAGCCTTCAACTATCGCAAGCAATTAGGGCTAGTAAACAATTCAGAAACAACATGTTACCGTCTCATTCACGGTGAAGGCGACAACCTTTCGGGACTGGTAATCGACTACTACAACGGAACCGCCGTGGTGCAATGCCATTCGGTGGGAATGTACAAAAACCTCGATTGTATTGTGGAAGCCCTGAAACAAACGATGGGCGACCAACTAACGGCAATATACAACAAAAGCGAAGGCACTCTCCCATTCAAGGCAGGCATAGAACATGCCGACGGACTTTTGTGGGGCGAGATTAAGACGGAAAACGCCCTGGAATATGGCAATTCATTCTTCATTGACTGGATTCAGGGACAAAAGACAGGATTTTTCATTGACCAACGCGAAAATCGCCGTTTGGTGGAACAATATGCCAAAGGAAAATCAGTGCTGAACACGTTTTGCTACACGGGCGGTTTCTCGGTGTATGCCCTTCGTGGCGATGCCAAAAACGTCGTTTCCGTTGACTGCTCGGCACGTGCCATCGAACTGACCGACAAAACCGTGGCGATGAACTTCCCCAACGCCGCCCACACGTCGGTTGTGAGCGATACGTTCAAATATCTCGACAACAATAAAGACGAGTTCGACCTTATAATTCTTGACCCGCCAGCGTTTGCAAAACACGGAAAGGTTCTCAACAATGCCCTTCAAGGTTATAAACGTTTGAATATGAAGGCAATAGAACAAATAAAGAAAGGTGGAATCTTATTCACATTTTCATGTTCGCAGGCCGTGAGCAAGGAAGAATTTCGTAAATCGGTGTTTGCCGCCGCCGCCAACACAAAACGCAATGTGCGCATCTTGCACCAACTCACCCAGCCTGCAGACCATCCTATCAGCATTTACCATCCCGAAGGCGAATATCTGAAAGGATTGGTATTGGAAGTGGAATAACCCTGAGATTGTGTTGTTAAACTGCAAAAAATTCGTTCTTTTGCGGTAGAAATAAATACGGTATGTGGATTGATATTTTATACATTCTTTTAGGCTTTGTGCTACTGATTAAAGGTGGTGATTTTCTTGTTGATGGAGCTGTTGCCATAGCTCGCCGTGCAAAACTCTCGCCTATGGTCATCGGATTGACAATCGTGGGTTTCGGAACTTCGTCGCCTGAATTGTTGGTTAGTATTCAGGCCGCGCTGGGTGGTAGTTCGGGTATTGCGCTCGGGAATGTGGTCGGTTCGAATATCGCCAACATTGCGCTTATTCTTGGAACTGCGGCTATTTTTCGGGCATGTACCGTACAGAAACTCACATTGAGGGTTGATATGCCGTTCTTGCTATTTATATCGGCTTTATTTGTAGGAATAGCAATGTCGGGAACCATTAGCCGTGCGGCTGGCATTATTGGCTTCCTGCTTTTATGCACATTCATTGTATGGGAAATCAAAAACTACCCTGCCGAGACACAAACCGACATTGAAGAAAAAGAACCGATGGCAATTTGGAAAGCATTGATAGTCATCGCATTATCATTTGCAGCGTTGGTATATGGTTCAGACAAATTAGTTGAAGGAGCATCGAACATTGCCCGTGCATTGGGCGTGAGCGATAGAGTCATCGGCTTGACGATTGTGGCAGTTGGCACGTCGCTGCCCGAACTCTTCTCGTCGGTTGCAGCGGCCCGAAAAGGTCAAACCGACATGGCAATAGGTAATGTTGTCGGCAGTGCAATCTTTAACATTTTGTGCGTTGTTGGCATTTCTGCCGCCATATCTCCTATCCACGATGCAAACGTCGGATTCTACACCGACTACATTTGTATGATTTCCCTATCAGGCTTGTTGTGGTTTTTCCTTGCGACCAAACAAACCCTCGAGCGATGGGAAGGATTCATCCTTGTGGCAATTTATGCAATATACATAACTTCCACAGTAATAATAAGTTAGCAGTTATTTCTTTTCAGCGGCCTCGCTTCTGCTCATTACCTTTTTTAGGAACTTGAATATACCAGAGAATAAATTGAATGCGTTCTTTGTTGTTGAAGTCGCATTATTTTGCTGTTTAGTTTCGTTTGCCATAATTCTTTTGTTTTAAGTTAATTTATTTGGAACCAGTTACAAGAGAACAGGTTATTCGCAAATATATGAATTTAATTCTATAAAACAAAGACGTTAAAAAGCATAGCGCAAACCTGCCGTGAAATCCCAATGTCCAAGACTTTCGTACTCATCCTCAGGAAGTTCCACTATTCCCGACTGGTATGGATCGTGGTATTCCACTTTCGACAACGAAGCCATAACTCCATCGAGTTGAACACCAAGAGCCAAACTCGGAGTGATATGGTAATCGAAACCTACGCCACAACCAAGGCCAATTGCAGCACCGTTGATTGTAGCAGCAATTTTCTGTCCATTCTTGTCATACGTTGCCCTATCGCTATATTTGGCATAGCCGAACGAAATATCGAAAACTACGGCACATTTTAAATTTTGCGTACGTCGGTCTATCCATGCGTAGCGCTCCGCAAAATGCGCACCGACATACGAAATGGTAATCTTATCGCTGAGATTTCCCATTTCATACGAAGTCTTGAACAAATTTCCCGTGATACCAGCCCCCCAAGTGTCGGAGAAAAAATATGTCGCCGCACCCGAAAGATTCAAACCTTTACTTATGTGCTTTGTATAGTCGTATGGCTCCGCCGGCTCGCCCATTCGTTTAGCGAATCCACAATTAAAAGCGACACGGTACGATGGTAATTCATATTTCGGTCTTTGGACTTGTTGATAATAGATAGTTGACTCACTATTAGTATTTTGCAAACTACTTGCACTATATGCGTTTGTAGAATCAGCAACAGAAACAGCATCAGGTTTTTTCAGTATATAGGCTTGGATTCTATAGCACGTACTAAATGCATCAGGTTCCTTACATTCAAAAATCTTGATGGCATCGCCCCCAACCTTTGCGGCCTCCCATTTCGCCAATTCAACAACATATTCATATTTACAGTTGGTTGTAAATCCTGTATCGCCAATTTTCACAGTGCCAAGAACTTCAAATTCACCGGATATATTTTCAGCGACATTGTAAACTTCAATGTTATGGATATCAGCAGTTTGACCGTTTGTCTTATGAATAGTCGTTGTGATTTTCGGACTACAAGCAGAAATAAAAGGCAACAACAGAACTGTACAAATAATTGACGTTGTTTTTGTTACAACAAATGATTTAAAGTGTTTATTCATAGTTTTTAGTTTTAATTCGTGGCAAAAATAGAAAAAAAAAGATTTACCTATATGCTGTTGTTGAAAAATCCTAAATACGAAAATCCGTCCTTAAATTCAAACAGTTTTTTATTTTTGCAAAAAAACAAGAATGAAATTTGAAGATTACCATATCAGTAGAAAGATAAAAGACAGTTTGGCAGAGCTTGATTTCCGCCGTCCGACGGACATTCAGTACAAGGCTATCTCTCCCATTCTGAAAGGCGATGATGTGCTTGCCATTGCGCAAACGGGCACAGGAAAAACCGGTGCTTTTGTGATTCCGACGTTGGAACTTCTGACAAGAAACCACGCCCAAACACGAAACAATGACACTTTTATCCACACCATTGTGATGGAACCCACACGGGAATTGGTGATTCAGGTCGCAGAAGTGTATCGTTCCATAGGTAAATACTTGGATTTGACCGTATTAGGACTATTCGGCGGTGTGGAGCAAGATCCGCAAATTGCCCGCTTAAAACACGGTGTTGATGTGCTTGTTTGTACACCAGGCCGCTTATTCGATTTGGTAAGCCAGGGATATGTAAACCTTCGAACCATTAAAATTCTTGTGCTCGACGAAGCCGACCAAATGCTCGCCTTAGGTTTCATAAACGATATCCGTCAGTTAATCAAGTATTTACCTCGAGGACGACAAACATTATTTTTCTCGGCAACCATCAATACCGAAATCAAGGAATTAGCATATTCACTGGTTTCCAAGCCTGTAAAGATTGAAATTTCGCCCAAAGATCCTGTTTCTAAGCACGTTAACCACTATGTATCGTACATTGAGATGGACGACAAACGCTTCTTTTTGGAACGTATAATCAAAGAAAATCCAGAAGACAAGATTCTGGTGTTCGTACGCACAAAAGTTCGTGCTGAACGGGTAAAAAAGGCTATGGAACGGGCTGATATCACTTGCGAGACGATTCATGGCGACAAAAGTCAACAAGAGCGAAATAAAGTGATGCAGAATTTCCGAAGCGGAACACTCAAAATCCTTATAGCCACTGATGTTTCGGCCCGTGGTATCGATATTCCTGACATTGATTTGGTAATCAACTACGATTTGCCCGAACAAACCGAAAATTATGTACACCGCGTTGGCCGTACCGGTCGTGGCGACAAATACGGAAAATCAATTTCGTTTTGCAGCAAAGAAGAACGTCCCCTCTTGTCGGAAATCGAAACATATATAACAAAACCTATAAATGAGCTAACCATTGATAAGGGAACGTATAAAGAAACAATAAAAATGACTTCTGACCATACACAGGAAAACATTCAATCAATGCTTGACGAACTTGAACAGATCGACGAAACAACACGTAAAAAAGTTAAAAGCAAGAAAAAATAACAAAATCAGAGAGCCACATGCAATGTGGCTCTACAACCCCTCACAAAAGGGACTCCCTTTCGGAAATCCCTTGAATTACGCATTACTCATTGAGCATTACGCATTATTTCACAACCTTCACCGTATCCCCTTCAACATTCACAAAATAGAATTCAAAATTCAATTTATTGTTAACGACTCTTTGATTTTGCTTTTTACTGCCACCAGAATTAAATCCTTGTCTAATCCCATTTTGTTGAATGCAAAAAGACGGTTGCCCAAATCTTTGAAACTTGCTCCGAAATGATAGACTACGTCGTCAATTATGAGAAAACGATCGTGGAAATTCTCCGCATATTTTGCCAATTGAATTGTTTTTTCGGGATATTGCGAGTCGTGCAATTCCTTGATTCTCAACAATGTTTCTCCAATCCGTTCCGTAAAAATCGTTGCCGAAACGCCATTCTGCCGAACATCGAGCATTTCAAACGTTGCCGCATCAACGTAGCCATCAATCATAATAACTTCCCGCGTTGCCTGTTTTATAAGGTTTTCCACGCAAACACGGGCATCGAAAATCTGCCCTTCGTGTATCAGTCCTTCTACGGGTGGCAAAGAAGTACGAACGAAGAAATCAATTTTGTCTTCTGTTTGGGCTACACGTTGTTCCAATCGTTCAAAACGTTGATTTATCGAATATCCTCGCAACAAATATTCTTTTAAAACCTTGTTTGCCCATTGGCGAAACAACACGCCCTGCTGTGATTTAACACGATACCCAACAGACAAAACCATATCAAGATTGTAATATTCCACACTTCGTTTTACAACACGTCCACCTTCGTTTTGAACTGTCGCAAAATTTGCGACAGTTGCCATGTTTTTCAACTCTTCGCGTAAGGCATTGTTTATGTGTTTCCCTATAGTTTTTACATCACGACCAAATAAAACTGCTATTTGGTTACGGTTCAGCCACACGGTTTCGTTTTCCATTCGAACTTCCAACGACACAGTCTCGTTGGGTTGGTACAAGATTATTTCGCTTTTTGCACAAGAATCAATTTCTGATTTCATAGTTAGTTAATTTCTTTGGCTCCCATGCCATACAGCGAAGCCACATCATTATCAATAATCACATTTTCGTTGCGAAGTTGTAAGACCTTGTCCGGCACGTCTTCAGTTTTAATCATATGCATAGAACCTTTTCTGTTTAGTTTCAATGCAAAGATAGATGCTTCCTTTGTTCCCGGCAATTGGAATTTACAGTAGAAACCATAAACAAACATAAGAATTTGGAGGTTTTGCCGATTATATACCATTGATTGCGGCTCAATCAAGTCAATAGTTTTTCTTTGTTACTTTTCTCTTGAAAGAAAAGTAACGCAAAAGTTCAAGACGGACCCGCTCGGCTAAATCAGTCCTCAGACACAAAAGGGACTCCCTTTCGGAAATCCCTTGAATTACGCATTACTCATTGAGCATTACGCATTATTGATTTTTAGGTTTTGGTTTGCGATTTTCTTGCCAGAAATTGTTACCACAAATGCTGGTGCCTCGCCGTGAACTTGGAAGTAACGATAGGATTTTTATTGTGCATTATCATTGTCCTTGTTATTGTTTGTATTTAGTGAATATGTTTTTCCCGATACTGCTTACTACTCTACTTGAAAGGTTTACTTTTGTTTCGTAAATAGTTGTTTATGAATCCTTATCTTATTGCAGCAATTGTCATCGGATATTTCGGGTTGCTTATTCTTATTTCGCACTTGACGTCCCGTAAGGCTACAAACGACACGTTTTTCACAGGAAATCGAAAATCACCTTGGTTTGTCGTTGCCTACGGCATGATTGGCGCCTCGTTGTCGGGTGTGACGTTTATGTCGGTGCCGGGATATGTGCAGACCACACAGTTCACATACTTTGGCGTAGTGATTGGCTATATATTTGGTTATCTGGCAATTGCGTTCATTCTCCTACCGCTTTACTACAAGTTAAACCTAACGTCCATTTACACGTATTTGGACAAACGTTTCGGGGCAAATTCGCAGAAAACGGGCGCGGCGTTCTTCATTCTTTCGCGCATTATGGGCTCGGCGTTACGTATGTATTTGGTAGTCTTTATCTTATATGAATTTGTATTCAAATATATCGGCGTTCCGTTTTGGGCTTTGGCGTTGTGTTTCATTGTATTAATACTGATTTACACCTTCAAGGGCGGCATTAAGACGGTGATTTGGACCGACACGTTGCAAACCACGTTTATGTTGCTTTCAACTATAATTACTGTGGTTTATTTATTGAAAGCAATGGATATTTCGTTGTTCGATATGCTGAAACAGGCTTCCGAACAAGGTTACACAAAGTTGTACGAAAGCGACTGGCGTTCCAACAATTTTTTTTGGAAACAAGTCTTGAGCGGAGCGTTCATTACTATCGCAATGACTGGCCTTGACCAAGATATGATGCAGAAAAACCTGACCTGCAAGTCGTTACGAGGAGCGCAAAAGAATATGTTGAGTTTTAGTTTCTCGCTGTTGATTGTCAACTTCCTTTTCCTTGCTTTGGGCGTGGCATTGCTGTTTTACGCGAATCAAACGGGTTTTGTGCTTCCCGAAAAATCCGACAGCATCTTCCCTGCCGTGGCGTTCCAGTTAAATTCATTTACGTGCATCATCTTCGTGATTGGCTTGGTTGCTGCCGGTTATTCCAGTGCTGACGGCACTCTCACGTCGCTCACAACTACGTTCTGCTTCGACATTCTTAATTTCGACAAGGACACCAAACATACGGAAGAACAAAAAACAAAGATCCGCAAATGCGTGCACATTGGATTTGCTGTGCTGTACTTTGCTATCATAATCATTTTCAGGCCGTTCCACAACGATTCTTTAATTAAAACGTTATTTGACATTGCCGGATACACCTACGGTCCGCTGCTTGGTTTGTTCGTATTCGGCTTGTTTGTGAAAAATCGTCAACCGAACGACAAGATTGTTCCATTCATCGCAATCCTCTCTCCTATACTGAGTTATCTCATAAACATCTATTCCGAGGAATTGCTGTTTGGGTACAAATTCGGGTTTGAAATAATGATTCTCAACGGGTTAATTACATGTATCGGATTACTTGTTTTCAATAAAAAAACGGAATAACATGACGCAAAAAAAAGGTATAATCGAGCTGGTTGCCGTGGTGGTGGAATTCTGCTCCACGCTTGAATCGACGGACAAAATGACGAAAAAGGAATTTATTGAACGGACGCACAAACTGTTGTCGCTTTTGTACATGAAGACTGCCGTGCTTTCATCGAATTCCGAGGCAGACGATTTCTGCGAAAAGTTCGTTACGGAAAAAGACTGGGAAATGATTCGAAGCGCCGTAGAAGCAAAACTTGGCAGTCACGACCATTATATACACATTACCGAGCCCGACAATTTTACCAGCGGCGACAGCGTTGAAACCTGCCTGTCGGAATGTTTTGCCGACATTTATCAGGATGCGCGAAACTTCGCCGAACAGTGCAAAGACACATCCGACGAGGGTTTGGAAGCCGCCGCAGCAGAATTCTTTATGAATTACAAACTGTATTGGGGCACGCGTGCCTTGGCACTTATGAGCGAGTTCCACAACCTATTGTACGCTTCCGACACGACAATTGACAAAGAGGAAGAATAACAATATCAAACCTTTGGAACAATACACTTTAGGGAGTGTTTTTGTATTTTGAAGGTTATATCGGTGGCACACATACGTGGTTCGCCGTCCATGTGCATAAGACGAGGTTTCGTATTAAAGATGGTAAACTCCTCTAAATGAAGAGTTTCCA
This sequence comes from Bacteroidales bacterium, assembly GCA_017552705.1. Classification (GTDB taxonomy): domain Bacteria; phylum Bacteroidota; class Bacteroidia; order Bacteroidales; family UBA1715; genus UBA1715. The sequence continues at coordinate 47,111 of JAFZOY010000055.1, read as the reverse complement.
CGTGTCGTGAATTATTGAAACTATTCAAAAACAAGCGTAATGTGGCAGGAATCACATCGAATACAGGCAATTCCTTAACCAACACCAATTCAAACTTTCCATCAGTAATGTCAGCCTCTGGAGCAACTTTGGCATTCAAGCCCCACTGGTTGGAATTGGCCACAGTCGCCATGAAAAACATTTTTTCCTGTTCCACGCCATTTATCTTAAATCGACATTTTTGCTGTGGATATGTAAAATATTCTTCAATAATAACTTTTACGTAGTTAAGCCCTCCTCGACTGTCAGCGCAGTCTTTATCGAATATATTGCCAATCTCCGCATCGAAGCCGAAACCAGCCACATTCACAAAATATTCGCTATTACACAGCACGGTGTCAATCACCAATTCGTGTTCTTCGGCAATCACTTTCAAAGCCCGTTTTATCGACGACGGAATAGAGAAAAAACGTGCGAAGCCGTTTCCCGACCCCATAGGAATTATCGCCAAAGCGGAATTTGAATGAATCACAGACTGGGCGACCTCGTGGATGGTGCCATCTCCGCCAACAGCCACAATTATGTCAAACCCTTTTTCCACGCCCACTCGCGAGAGTTCCAACGCATGACCGGCAAAACGAGTATATACAAATTCAAGACTAAATCTGTCGGATGGTAGGATTTCACGTGCAATAGGCTCCAACTGTTTGTTGCGAACCTTTCCCGAATGAGGATTTACTATAAATAACACCCGTTTCATACTAATCCTGTTCTACAGTTCGTCCTGGATAAACGCTGAGAGCTTTTTTCAGACAACGGACAGCTTTTTTCAATTTGTCCATTTCCAAAATATAGGCAATACGAACCTGATGTACACCTAATTTTTTACCTGTATAGAAACCTGTTCCCGGAGCCAACATGACCGTAGCACCCTCATACTCAAACTCTTCGAGCAACCAGCGACAGAATTTATCCACATCGTCAACAGGCAATTCCACCACCGAATAAAATGCCCCGTCAGGCATTGGCGTACGAACGCCCTTGATTTCGTTCAAGGCTGGAATAATGTAGTCACGACGGGCCTTGTATTCGTCAGCTGATTTCTTCAAGAATTCCTCAGGCGTATCGAGCAACGCTTCGGCAATCAACTGTCCCATCGATGGCGGACTCAAACGAGCCTGCGCGAATTTCATGGAAGTGGCAATCACCTCCTTGTTCCGCGTTATCATCGCCCCGATTCTAATGCCACAAACATTATATCTTTTTGAAAATGAATCAATTAGAATTGTATTTTCTTCAATTCCTTTCAAATTCATAACTGAATAATGCTCGCTATCGTAACAGAAATCGCGATACACCTCGTCGCAAATCAAAAACAAATCATATTTGCGAACCAAGTTTCGAATGTGCGACAATTCCTTTTGCGTATAAACGTGTCCAGTCGGATTATTCGGATTACAAAGCATAATGGCTTTCGTCTGCGGTGTCAATGCATCTTCGAAATCCTCGATTGACGGCAAAGCAAAATTCGTTTCAATTGACGAGCGGACAGGAATCATTCTCGCACCTGTTTCGGTTGTAAAACCGTAATAATTAGCATAATACGGTTCAGGTACAATCACCTCGTCGGCATAGTTCAAAATGCTGTAATACGCAAAACAAATCGCCTCGGAGCCGCCTGTCGTAATCAAAATATCATCGCTTGAAATTTCGATGCCGATTTTCTTGTAATATTCCGCCAATTTCTCACGCAACGTAATATTTCCAGCCGAATGGGAATACGGAATATATTTTCCTGTATATGAATGAAGAGCTTTCTCCGCCAAATCAGGCGTAAGCAGGTCTGGCTGACCAATATTCAGGTGTAAAACCTCCACTCCTCGTTGCTTTGCCTCGTCGGCATACTGAACCAAGCGGCGAATCGGCGACGCTGGCATTAACAATCCTCTATCGGAAACTTTTGGCATAGTATTGAATTATTTTCCCATTTCCTCAACTGTATCGGGAATGGTATCTTTTGTTATTTTATTAGACTTATTTCCACCCAAAATCTCTTTGTGCGGATTTGGCGTTACAAAACCACTAATCACAAGCAACATCGCACTATTGTCGGCATTGGAGAACACTGTGATTCCCTTTTCAAATTCACCACTCCGCCGTGTATCGTACGAAACCGATATCACGCCTTTCGCTCCAGGAGCAACAGGTTCCTGCGACCATGTTGGTATAGTGCAACCGCACGTGCTTTGTACTTCATTGATTATCAACGTGTCAACGCCAGTATTTGTAAAAACGAAATCAAAATCGGCAGGTTGTCCAAAAATCACTTTTCCAAAATCGTGACGCACATCCTTGAACGCAATATGCGCCTTGGTCGCATGTTTCTGCAACATTTTTGTTCTTGAGCACGACAAACCGCACACAGACACAACAATCAGCCCTATTGCTAAAATACGTTTCATTCAAATATGGACAAAACTACGAATTTGGTTTTACATTAACAAACAACGGGCTATCGAAAAGTACAACAGACAGCAAACAATATCGTTTGTAGTGGTTACGAAGGGACCTGTGGCTATGGCAGGATCAATCTTGCATCGTTCCAAAATCAATGGTACAAAGGTGCCAAACAACGATGCAAACACAATGATGCTCAACAAGGAGAAACTCACAACGAATGTCAGTTGTAAATCGTTGCCAGCAAGCAAGTTATACAATGACAAAACCACCGAACAAATTGCCCCGATAAGCAAACCGCCAAGCAATTCGCGAAGAATTTTTGTCCAGATGGAAGTTAATTTCAGAGTACCGCCGGCAATACTTTGCACCATAATCGACGAAGATTGCACGCCAACGTTTCCCCCCATGGCAGCCAACAACGGCAAAAACAACGTGAGGCTTGCATTTTTAGCTATATCACCCTCGAATATACCAATCACGCGGGAACTCAAAATTCCACCGAGCAAACCAATGAACAACCACGGCAAACGCGCCATAGTCTGACGAATCATAGTATCGCTATCATCAACATCCTGCGTCAAACCGGCCTGCATTTGGTAGTCCTTTTCAGCCTCTTCACGAATCACATCAACCACATCGTCGATGGTGATACGTCCTTTCAGGCGGTTTAATGAATCCACAACAGGTACCACGAACAAACCATATTTATCCATCAAATTCGCAACTTCCTCCGACGGCATACTCGTAGGAACCGACAACGCTGTTTCATCAAAAATATCGCCAACCACGGCACTTTCGCCTGCCAAAACCAAACGGGCAATTGGCAGAATTCCAACCAGAACGTCCTCATCATCAACCACATACACGTTCATAAGGTTTTCGACCTCGTCGGATTGCTTGCGGATTTCGAGAATACATTTCTGCACGTTCCAGTTTTTATTCACACGGACAAGCTCGGTTGCCATCAAACCACCGGCGGTGTTCTCGTCGTAGTCCAACAAATCGGCGATGTCGCTTGCCTGTTCCTTATCGGACATTTTGGCAAGAACCTCGGTTTTTATCCGTTCCGGCAACATCTGCAAAATATCCGTTGCGTCGTCGGAATCCATTTTTTCAATAAGGTCGGTTGCTATTATTTCAGCGGGAATCACCGCCAACAGACGGTCGAGTTGTTCATCCTCGAGTTCCACAAGGATATTTGCCTCCATTGCAGGCTGAAACTGCAAAAAGACGTAATTGGCTTCTTCGTTGGTTAATTGTTCAAGTATATCGGCTATATCGGCAGGATGGGCATCCGAAAAACATTCTAAAATTTTCTCTACGTCCTGAACCTCGATAAGAGATTTCAGGTAGGCGATAAAATCTTTTGTTAATTCGAATTGCATATCAGCCTCCTTTCATTGTAGTCAATATCTTTCTGTTTTGCGTTGCGAAAAAACAAAAAAAATTCCACATTGACAAACAATTTTGCAAGTATAAATGTCGATTGTAAGAAAAACTTTTAGTAAAGTAATTAAAACTTCACAAATCGTAATGTTTTCACTACTACACCATTTTCAACCACTCGGGCAAAATAAACGCCCTGTGTTGTAGGAGCCTGTATTTCAGCGACAGTACCAAATATATTTCGTTTCACAACACACTGACTCTGAGCATCATAGATTTCAACAACGAACGAAGTTGCCGAAACAGCATCCGATCTCACAGTAAGTATATCATTTACAGAACTATACCATAATTGTATATTGCGAGATTCCAGGCTTGGAACAGAAGTCATTTTTTTGTTTACCCCAATGGTAAAGCCATGAAACAAAACCACACACGAATCTCGGGAAAAATCAGGAATACGAATGGAATATTCAAATGGGCACACACACGTTGTCACAGCTCCTACTGTGTAAATATATTGTGCTATCCGTATGGTATCGCCTTCGTCCTTTATTTCCGCGGTAGCTATCTCTCCTCCACAGGTACGGGATTCCACACCTGACAAAATCAAATCATTTTCTTCAAAAGAATACGTGCACAATTCTTCGTCATCCATAGTATACTCATTATTACAGGATTCCTCGTATTCAAATTCACCAGCGTTCATAACAGCAAGAGTTTTATTCGAGGACCAAGAACATCCTTTGTCATTCTCAACATGCAATTCTATATTGTATGAACCACGTTGGGTAATGTTTAAAGTATTTTCTGTCAGTGGTTGGCGATTACAATACCACGTATAGGTTAGATTCTCATAATCCGAATCATCGGTATTGTTCACTAATTCAAATGAATATGAATTTTCCAGTGCCTCGGGTAATCTCAACCGATAATACGAGTCATCATAATACGGCGAAAAAACCACTTCCTGAAAATTCATATTTTCATCAAGCGGATTCACCGAAAATTTCAAATCTGGCAATCCATAAACCGTCACTTCAAATTCTTTTTCAATAATTGTGGCAACATTGTCTTTCCATATTGATAATGTCAGATTATACACTCCCGATTTTGCATATACCAGAGTACGGTGAAGTCCATTCTTTTTAATCACACCATCACCAAAATCCCACAACAACGAATCCCATTCAAAAGTCCCTTTCACCTCGAATTCGACAATTCGAGGTGTACAAACATTCCATTCGTTTTCTGTCATCGTAATCACAACATCTATTTCTTCCTCAGCGAATGCTGAAACTACTACACACAGAATTAAGACAAACGTGGAAACAAGAGATTTCATAATTATATCGTTTGGGTTATTTTTTCTATCAAGACAAACATACAAAGAAAAACCCTAATTCAAAATGATATTTTTAAGTGAAGATAGAATGTTTATCGAACGACATTACTTCATGTTCCAAATAGATAACCAATGAACATCGCAACTCAAAAACTCATTCCTACTGCCCCTATCAGCAATGCGATAGCCGCTTTCGATAGTTTTAAAAACACGAATGTAAGTTTTGATTCAGCGAACAACGGCAGTCCTCCGTGGCCGTCCTGAACAAGCATATTAGCCAACAAAATGCTGAATGGTATGCTTCCCGACAAATAAAGCGAAATAAAAAGGATGTGCGGTCCCGATTCGGGAATCAGGCCCACTAAAACAGCCACAATCAGTATGCACCAACGATATTGGTTCACTACATCCTGCAATTCCACCCAACAATTCAGCAACTGCACAGCCGTAATTATACAAGTAGTCCATCCCAAAACTTTTAAAAAGTGCTTTTGGATGATATGTTCCCAAAAATGATGTTCCAAAAAATGTTCGGGAACAACGCACAACACGCACGCTGTGGCAAGCGAAATCAGCATAAATGTTATAGAAAACCAGTCGAGCGAATGCTCCTCATGGTGATGCTCGATTTCCATTGGCATTATGTCGTGGCTATGACCAATCTCACCAAGCGCCGACAATACAAAAATCAATAGTACGCCAAATAGAAGTATTGCCCGATGTGGAGATGCATGTTTAAGGTTTTCAATAACAGACGGTCGTTCCTCATCGTGTTGGGATTCCTCTTTATGTATCTCGAAATGCGCCACGCCAAGCTCCAAATTCTTCGATTTATACAATACATCTATTAAAAATCCGCCCACAATCGCAATAACGACCAATATTCCCGTAAGCAGCAACGCCGTTCTCATGTCCAACGAAAACAGCAAAAACGCCTCGTCGCCCATTGTTGCGACAAAAGTGGCGAACAGCGCCCCAAGCGAAACCAAATTATGCGAAAACAATGTCACCACGGTATAGGTTCCGAGACACCCAGGCAACACGCCAAACAACACGCCAATCACTATTTGCCGCCAACCTTTCCGTTGTATGTTTCGGCAAAATGAGCCACTCGTTTTCACATTGATGTACTCAATGAACAGCATCATTGCCAACACAAAAAATGTGATGGACAACGAGTTTTTCAAAATGGAAAGAATAAATTCAGACATTTTCAAATGTATGTGCAAAAAAAAAAGGACTTATGTCCTTTTTAACTCTTTATTAGTACCTAGAGCGGGAATTGAACCCGCACGGACGCAATGTCCACAGGATTTTAAGTCCTGCGTGTCTACCAATTCCACCATCCAGGCGAATTCATTTGAGCGAGAAACGGGACTCGAACCCGCGACCCCGACCTTGGCAAGGTCGTGCTCTACCAACTGAGCTATTCTCGCGATTGCGTTGCAAATGTACTATTTTTTTTTTACCTACATAATTTCAAAAGACTTTTTTTTCAAAAAAAATGACCTCGAAACCGCAACACGCTTATATTCAAACATATAAATTTACTATTTTCCTTCTTTTGCAACGATATATTTGCAGATTTTCCGTATCAAACTTGGTCCTTCGTAGATAAAACCACTATATAATTGCACCAAACTTGCCCCTGCCTGCAATTTTTCATACGCATCTTCGGGCGTCATAATTCCTCCAACACCAATTATCGGAAATGCACCATGCGATTTTTCGTGAAGATAGCGAATCACTTCAGTGGAACGTTTTGTTTCGGGCGCTCCACTCAAACCACCATTCCCTATCGAGTCGATATATTCTTTTGAATACGACAACCCATCTCGTTTAGTGGTAGTATTTGTTGCGATAACACCTGAAATTCCTGTTTGTTCCACAATTTCAACAATATCGTCCAATTGTTCGTTGGTTAAATCAGGAGCGATTTTCAACAGAATCGGTTTTTTACGCAATTTAGTTGCATTCGCCTCGCATAGCGACTGCAATAATTTAGTCAGAGGTTCTTTATCCTGTAAATCGCGCAGATTCTGCTGGTTCGGGCAACTGACATTTACCACAAAATAATCAACATATTCATACAATGCGTTGAAACCCAACACATAGTCGCGAGTGGCGTCTTCAATCGGAGTAACTTCGTTTTTTCCAATATTTCCACCTATAATTACATTGGTATGGCGTTTTTTCAGATTTTTTATCATCGCCTCCACACCATTATTATTAAACCCCATACGATTGATAAGCGCCTTGTCTTTCACAAGACGGAACAAACGTGGTTTCGGATTGCCAATTTGCGGACGAGGCGTAACTGTGCCCACTTCAACGAACGCGAATCCCATAGCCCCAAGCATTTCAAACGCACGGGCATCTTTATCCAAACCAGCTGCCAAACCTACAGGATGGGGAAATTTTAAATCAAACACCTCACGCTCCAACACGGGGTTCGGCTTTACTTTAAAACGCCAATTGAAATACGAACGAACGCATGGCACATCGTTGAGAAACGACAGCCAATTCATTGTGAATGTGTGAATCGTTTCCGGATCGAAACGAAACAATATCGGACGTATTACCGAAGAATAAAATGACATACGCATCAATTAATTTTGAAAGTCAAAAATATAGCAATTTACGATAATTACAAAATCTTTTGGGGGTGACAACCGAGAATTACATTGAAACACACTATGTATTTTATTGCATTTTACTTGCATTGCATTCGTTTTGCATTTATATTTGTGCACAAAATATTAAAATTAGATACGGTTATGCCAGCTCACAAATCTAAAAATTTCCGTTTTCGGATTATTGACGAATGTCTTCGCGACACGTCACGTACGTGGTCGTTGGACGACTTAATAAACGAGGTGTCAAAGAAACTGACCGACGTGTTTAATGTGGAAAAGGTTAGTCGCCGCTCAATTCAGTACGACATAGCACTGATGCGTGAAAAACCTCCAGTAGGATACGGAGCGCCAATCGTTTGCATTGAAGGAAAATATTCGTATTCCGACGAACATTTCTCCATTCAGAATATGCAATTGAGCCAGCCCGACATTGATAATTTGACAGAAGTGGCAAACACTCTGAAACAATACAAACAATACACTCACTTGGGCGACATAACTAAACTAATCGAAAAAATCGAGGCTATAATCGCCATCAATCCGAAGCCCCACTCGCCTATTGCCGCATTCGAATCAAGCAAAAAACTTGCAAAAGGTATTTCTTGGCTCAAGCAAGTGGTTGACGCAGTGGCAAATAAGCATGTCATAGAATTGTCGTTCAAACAAAAGGATGATTCCATTTCACAATTGGTGATACATCCGTATTTTCTTAAAGAATACCACAACGAATGGTATTTGTACGGTTTGGAAGACCCATCGAACAAGTTTATTGTGGTACCTGTGAGCGACATTGCGGCTATTTCTCCGCAAATCATAACGTTTATAGAAAACGAAACATACACACAAGAATCATACTTCGACCATCTGATTGGTGTACATCCAGGCGAAACCACAAAACCGACAACCGTTACTCTTAAAGTAACTGCGGATATTGTGCCGATAATCGAACAGCATCCTTTCCATAATTCACAGATAATCAACGATATGGGTGCAGACGGAGCAATCGTTGAAATGAAAGTCATTGTAAATCAAGACTTAATCGACAAAATTCTACGGTTTGGTTCAAAAATCAAGGTTGAATCTCCTGATAAATTACGGAAATCTATTCTCTCTGAATTAAAAACAGCCTACGAAGCATATTTTCAGTTGTCGTTGTTCTAATATCGGACAAAAGATAGCCTGAAAAAATTTGGGTAAATCAAAGGGAAAGCCTATTTTTGTATTCAAAATCAACTTAGAAAGTTTCATTTTCTTGATTCAAAAAATTTATATTATGGATTTCGTAAAATATTTCAAAGAAAAAGCCAAATCAGACATTCAAAGAATTGTTTTGGCAGAAGGTACGGAAGAACGTACGTTGAAAGCAGCCGACATAGTGTTGGGCGAAGGTTTTGCTGACTTAATCATCTTGTCGAAACCAGATTTCATCAAGAAATTCGCTGCCGACAACAATCTAAAAAATTTGTGCAAGGCTACGGTGATTGACCCGGAAAACAATCCCAAAGCCGAAGAATATGCGAATTTGATTTACGAACTTCGCAAGAAAAAAGGCATGGACATTGAAACCGCACGTGGTTTGGTGAAAAATCCTCTTTACCTTGCTGCCGCAATGATTAAGGCCGGCGATGCCGACGGTGAAGTTGCCGGTGCCGAAAACTCAACGGGTAACGTACTCCGCCCTGCTTTGCAGTTAATCAAGACTATGCCTGGTATTTCTGTGGTTTCGGGTGCATTCATTATTATATTGAAAGACACTGAATTTGGCGAAAATGGCGTATTCTTGTTCGCCGACTGTGCAGTTACTCCTGTTCCAGACGAAAAACAATTGGCTGAAATTGCCGTTACAAGTGCAAAATCAGCAAAAGATTTGCTTGGCATGGACGCACGCATTGCAATGTTGAGTTTCTCTTCACACGGAAGCGCAAGCCACGAAGTTGTTGATAAAGTAGTGAACGCCACCAAGATAGCAAAGGAAATGAATCCGAATTTGGTAATCGACGGTGAACTGCAATTTGATGCAGCCGTTGTTCCAAACGTAGCTCAGAAAAAAGCTCCCGACAGCGTTTTGAAAGGAAAGGCAAACGTATTGGTATTCCCTAACCTTGAAGCAGGAAACATTGCCTACAAAATGGCACAACGTTTCGGTCACGCCGAAGCATACGGACCTATCCTACAAGGTATGGCGGCACCAGTAAACGACCTTTCACGTGGTTGCTATGTAAACGATATTGTAAACGTGATTGCAATTACTGCAACACAAGCAATTGGAAGAAAAAATCTGTAACAGGATTTCTTATATGACAAAATAAAAGGGAAAATGAAATTCATTTTCCCTTTTATTTTTCGTCGTCTTTTAGGATGTAGCCGTATTCCCGAAGATTGCGCTCGTTGTTTCGCCAATCTTTCTCAACTTTAACAAACAAATCGAGGTAAATACTTTTGCCAACAAACGCTTCAATGTCTTTTCTGGATTCCATTCCCAGCCGCTTGATGCCCTCACCTTTCTTCCCGATAATAATACCTTTCTGCGAATCGCGGGCAACATTTATTACCGCACGGATATGCACGTTTTTGGGCGATTCTTCGTATTGTTCCACAACAACCTCGCAGGAATATGGAATTTCCTTGCTGTATAATTTTAATATTTTTTCTCGGATTATTTCCGACACAAAGAAACGCATTGGCTTGTCGGTCAGCGTGTCAGGATCATAATACGGTTCGCCTTCAGGCAACAACGCCACTATTCGCTTCATTATATAATCAACATTGAATTTATTCAATGCCGAACATGGAATTATCTCAGCTTTAGGCAATTGCGTTTCCCAATATTCTACAAGTTTCACCAATTGTTCCTGGTCAATCAAATCGATTTTGTTTATCACCAGCAAAATCGGTGTTTGTTCCATTTTTTTGATTTTGGAAAGAAACTCCTCGTTTTTGTCGGCAGTTTCCTGAACATCAGTGATATACAATATTTCATCGGCATCAACCAATGCTGATTCCGAGAATTTCAACATAGATTCTTGCAACTTGTAGGCTGGTTTCAGCACGCCCGGGGTGTCGGAAAACACAATTTGATGATTGTCGCCGTTCACGATTCCCAAAATTCTATGACGCGTGGTCTGCGATTTTGCCGTAACAATAGACAATCGTTCCCCCACAAGTTCATTCATCAACGTTGACTTGCCAACATTCGGATTACCGACAATATTTACAAAACCTGATTTAAAAGCCATTATGCGTAAGCTCCCCGTTTCAAAATTGCAACTTCTTTTTGAGTCAGATACCGCCAATGTCCGCGAGGCAAATCCTTTTTGGTCAAACCAGCGAAATACACACGGTCAAGTTTTTCAACTGTGTAGCCATATTTCTCGAAAATTCTACGAACCACATGATACAATCCCGAATGTATTTGAATACCGACCTGATCTTTTTGATTATCAACATATTGAATATCATCAACATCAATATGTCCACCTTTTATTTCAGTGCCATCATCTGCCACCGACGGCTCCAAATCAACACCTTCCCGAATTGATTCCATATCGGGAACCGACAGATTTTTATTAAGGAAGACGTGATAAATTTTCATTTTATTGTAACGTGGATGCGTCAAACGTTCAATCAAATCGCCATCGTTCGTAAGCAACATCACGCCAGTGGTGTCACGGTCGAGACGGCCAACATTCTTCACTTCCACATCTGTTCTCACATAATCGAAAATGGTTTTTCGTCCCATGTCGTCCGATTTTGTTGAGATACAATTCTTTGGCTTATTGAAAACTATATATACACGTTTTTGTGAAGTCAATTTTTTACCATCCAGGCAAACCTCGTCGTTCGGAAATACCTTGGTCGAAAAATCCGTTACCACTTTTCCGTTGAGCGTGATTCGACCAGCCTCAATATAATCATCTGCCGAACGGCGTGAACAAACGCCAGCCGTTGAGATAAATCGATTCAAACGATAGCCTTCAGCCTCGGTTGCAGGGCGTTTTGGTTCAATAACAGTTTCTTCAGGAAGACCTTCCATCACAACCATTTCACCTTCATCCCAATCATCGTCGAAGTTTCTGGAAATCAGATTCTTGTCAATCGAAGTGAATTCCGTTGGCTTTTCATAGTTTTTCTGGAACTTATTACGGAATGGCTTTCTGTCGGAAAAATGACGAGGCTTAAATCCCCTATCGCCACCGAAAGAATCGCCTTCACCCTGATATGGACGACGTTCTCTATATTCTGAATTAAAGCGAGGGCGTTCTGAATCATCGAAGCGACGACGTGGACGGTTTTCGTCGAATGAGCGGCGTGGACGTTCTTCATCGTTTCTGTCGCGACGGAATCCACGATTTTCATCATCGAACCGACGGAACGGTCTCCGTTCGCCATTTTCCGAATTAAAACGACGTGGTCGTTCCTCATCGTTGAACCGACGGCGATTCGGACGTTCTGAATCATCAAAATTCCTATACGATTTCGAGAAACGTGGTCGTTCAGAGTCTGAATTTTCGTTTCTTCCAAACGGTTTTCTATCTCTGTTGAACGAACGTTCCCGAGAATTCCAATCCCTGTTAGGTCTGCCTTCTCCTCTATTATTATATGGCCGACGGGGCCCACGGGATTCGAATTGATTGTCATTATTTTCCATACCGAACATTTTAAAAGTGTGCAAAGATATAAAATATCTGTAATTTCGTTATTTTTGCACAAAATTTAAGACTATGAGTGGAATAATCGCAATTGTGGGAAGACCTAACGTTGGCAAGTCAACTTTATTCAACAGACTGATTGAAGAAAAACAAGCCATAATCGACTCGAAAAGTGGTGTGACACGCGACCGCAACTACGGCGATGGCGTATGGAACGGGCGTGAGTTCACAGTAATCGACACTGGCGGTGTGACGATAAAATCAGAAGACGCTTTTGAAGGAGAAATCCGTAAGCAGGTTGTTATGGCCATGGAAGAAGCCGATGTCATAATTTTTATGGTTGACGTAAAAACAGGCATCACCGACCTTGATTCCAACGTGGCGAATATGCTCCGCAAGACCAACAAACCATACGTGCTTGTTGTCAACAAAGTTGACGACGGGAAATATTTATACGACGCAACAGAATTTTATTCTTTGGGACTTGGTGAATATTTCACAATATCATCGGCAAACGGCAGTGGCACTGGCGATTTGCTTGATGCCGTGATTGCAAAACTTCCCCCCGATAAGCCAAAACAAGAAGAGACTGAAGAAATTCCCCACGTTGCCGTGGTTGGTCGTCCAAATGTCGGAAAATCATCGTTCATCAACGCTTTGATTGGCGAAGACCAACATATTGTAACGCCTGTTGCCGGCACAACCCGTGATTCCATCGGCACACGATTCAATAAATTTGGTTACAACTACTATTTCATTGACACAGCGGGACTGCGCAAGAAAGAAAAAGTAAACGAAGATTTGGAATTTTATTCCGTTTTGCGCTCCATCCGCTCGTTGGAATCAGCCGACGTGTGCGTGCTGATGATTGACGCTACCGATGGTATTGAGTCGCAGGACATGAATATCCTACATCTTATTATAAAAAACAATAAAGGCGTTGTTATTTGTGTGAACAAATGGGATTTGATAGACAAAACGACAAATACCGCCCGTGATTTCGAAGAAAATCTTCGTAAAAAAATCGCACCGTTCACCGATGTGCCTATCATTTTCACTTCGGTTTTGGAAAAACAACGTATCCAAAAAATTCTTGAAAAAATCCGTGAAGTGTATGAAAACCGCAAACGACGCATCCAAACTGCCCGTTTGAACGAAATTATGTTGGAGGCCATCGACAGATTCTCGCCTCCTGCGGTAAAAGGGAAAAATATCAAGATTAAATACGTCACACAATTGCCTACACCGTATCCTGCTTTTGTGTTTTTTGGAAGCAATTCCAAATACGTGAAAGATCCATACAAACGATATTTAGAGAACCAACTCCGCAAAAACTTTAACTTCTGCGGTAGCACTGTGCGAATCTACGTCCGCGACAAATAGCCAGCGTTTTTTTATTGGTTTTGGCTTGATTTCGTTGTTGGTTTGTATATTCTGAAATTGCCAGAAACATTCAGCATCGAAAGGAAATATACCATACCATTATAATATCGCCATGTACCCGTAGGAGGTTCGGTTTCCCACAATATTTCAAGGACTTCCTTGGCTAACTCCTTGTCTTTGACAGCGAAACAACCAACGCCATTTGTTCCGGCAACGCCGGCTGTGTATCCGAAATTCTCATCGGCTACTTCCCCATTCCAATAAAAACAACCATGTTTAAATCCGTCTTTTCTGAAAAACGTAAGTAAGCGCGTCATCATTTCCGTCTGATTCACACTATCTACGCCAAACCAATTATAATCCATTCCGACATTCATTGCGCACCGAATGGCATCGAATTTATATTGCTTTGTGTCATAACTTTGCCAATCCGGACGATATGGAGTTCCGTCGAATAAACTATATTCGGGGAACAATCCCGATGTTTCGTGACATGATTTTTTAAGCAATACGCGCGCCGCGGTTGCCGCTTCTGCCCAAAATTCAGTATCGGTCTCCGCCCAACGGGCCCACAATTCCATAAATCCAGGCAAACAATACGAAGGATCGCTGAATTTCACATTATCGTAATAAGGCGAGAACACGACCATGTGATTGTCATTGTCATACATATTAAAAATGCCACCAACACCTGTTTTATTTCGAATATTCTTCAGAATATATTGAGCTTCAGCATTATAATCAATTTCACCATCATTACCCCAACGGTGCGAAGCGAACAAAAGCGCAGTTACAAAATACTCTTCGCCATCGGGAGCACACCCCTGATCTATCTTAGTTCCATCGGTTTTGCATTGCCAAGCAAAATACCCTTCCCAATCACCTGATTGATGTTGCATATACTTTTTTGCCCACCGCCACAAATTATCAAATTCAGTTTTATGGTCAAGTTGAACAGTAATCATCATGCCGTACGACTGCCCTTCAGTACGAACATCGCCATTGCCAACATCATATATGTATGCCATATCATCCCCAACCTCGTAATACACTGCCGACGATGTTCCTGGCGTAAAGAAATGATTCCAGATTTGGTCAATTTTAGCTTGAACCTCCTGTTCTGTTTTTCCTAATATTTCCACAAAAAGATTTCGGTATTCGTCAGTATAATATGCGCCTTTATGTTGTTGTGAATCAGTGGTTGAGACACAAGATATAAAAACAACGACACTTGCCAAGAAACACAACTTCCTCATAATCAATCAAATTTACGATTAGAATATTTTGTACAATATACGAAAAAAAAAAAATAAAATGTACGATTCAAATCAATTCTTTTATGTATTTTTGTAACGAAGATTTGGTGCCGACATAGTAATATGAAGGTGAAAAGGGAATCAGGTGAAAGACCTGAACTGTTTCCGCAGCTGTAAGTTTCCAAATGTTCTGTACATCCTTTGTCACTGTTCCTCGGAATGGGAAGACGGTACGGAACGGAACAAGTCAGAAGACCTGCCAATTCTTGTTTTACATGTTTGGGCGGAAAACTCATTGTGTAAGAAATGCGAAAAAGAATAGCACATATTCTCTTGCTGTTGGTATGCTCGACTACGGCATTCTGTCAATCACTCAACGACACGATTTTGATTGACAAAGTGACTATTACCCCATTGGAAACAGTAACCTACGGAGGCGAAAAATCTGAAACATTCGACTCTCTAAGCATTAAAGCAGCGACATACAAAAACCTCGGTGATTTTCTTTCACAACAGAGCAACGTGATTATTAAAAGTTACGGCACCGAAGGTATGACAAGTTCGCTTTCGTTGCGTGGGGCGGGCAATTCACGCACACAGATTTTGTGGGAAGGAATGTCGCTGAATTCCATCAGCAACGGAGAAAACAACCTCTCGCTCGTTCCCGTTTCGAGTTTCGACAACATAAGCATCAACTACAACGCTTCGGCGGCAAGTTTCGGAAGCGGCACATTCGGCGGAGCAATTAATTTAAAATCAACACCGATTTTTAGAAAACATGCTTCGGCGCAAGTACTTGCTTCAGTCGGAAGTTTTGACACGTACAAGGCAAACGTGGGATATTCTGTTGGCAACACTAAAATCCAATATAAAGGAAGCATTTTCTACACTCAATCAGAAAGTGATTTTGAATATTACGATTACATCCGTCTGGATACGCTCAAACGGAAAAATGCCGACTATTTCAAATACGGCACAATCCAAAACCTACACGCAAAAATCACCGACAAACTGATGGCGCAGACAGCATTGTGGTATCAGGTGAACGATGCAAATCTGCCGTCAATACTTGGCACTACCTCAAATGAAGTGCAATATCAATGTGATTCCTCATTGAGAGCGTTGCTAACTCTGAGATACACCATAAACAGCAGAAACAGAATCGTTTACAAAACCGTTTACACCGATGATTTTGAATTATATACACACAAAACGTCCCCTACTGCCGAACAATATTCGGAATACAGCGAAATAAAAAACAAAACGAACATCCACATTCTACAATTCGTACACAAGGAAGCTACCCAACGCTTTGGTACGTTTTTCACCGAAATGGAAGTGCAAGGAAAATTAGTTAATGCTGATCTGACGAACTATGGCGGAACAAAAAAAGAATATTCCACAGCGGGAATCATACAACTAAACCATTTCATTGATTTTCACGGAAATACATCACTTTCATCAGGAAGAATGATTTCGTTGCTTTCGATCAGAAAGGAATATAACTCACAATACACTATTCCATTCATCGCCCATTTCGGTACTGAATATCAAATAGATAGAGAAAAAGGCACACCGCTCACCCTACGATTTTCAATCGGCAACAAATACCGCACTCCTACATTCAACGATTTGTATTGGATAGCATGGGGAAATCCTACGTTGTTGCCTGAATATGGATTTTCAACAGAATTTGGCGTTCGGAAAGAATTTTTCAAACCAGAAAAATGGTATCACATTGCAATCGACGGAACCGCCTATCATTCAGTGCTTAACGACATGATTATGTGGACTCCCTGCGGTGCCGTGTGGCATCCAATGAACACTGCACAAGCAGTTTTGCAAGGTTTGGAATTTTCGATAGAACAAACACATTCTACAACAAACAAACAAATAGCATTTAGCAACAAACTACAACTAAACATAAACAATCCGCATATAACAAAAACCTACGACACAACGCAAACAATATCAAATCAAGAAAATGAGACTGTCGGACATATTTTGTATTATGTACCACGCTATGCCATTCATTATCAACCACGTATCACATACCACAAATGGGAATGTGCGTTGTATGTAAACTACGAAAGCGAACGATATTTCAATCTTGAAAAAACACTTGACGCCTACCTCACAATTGACGTCAATATCAAAAAAACGTTTGATTTGAATACAATAAAATTAGCCACTGGTGTGCAAATAAACAATATAACCGATGTGGTTTATGAGCAAATCCGCTCCTACCCGCTTCCGGGACGAAATTTTGAAATTTATTTACAATGTTTAATCAATTAATATCTACAAAAAATGAAAAAAAATCTTGTAAAGATTGCGAGCATAGTTCTCGCTGGAAGTATTGCCCTAACGGCATGTAACAAAAAAGATGACGATCCAAAGCCAAGTGGAGCGTATTCTAACGCGAAATTCATTGTGTGCGAAGGTAATTTCAACGCAAATGAAGGTTCTATTGACGCTATAATCAATGGCGAAGTGAAAAAAGACATTTTCCAAGCAGAAAACAACCGTCCTCTTGGCGACATTGTGCAATCAATGACAATCATCGACGACCAGGCTTTTATCGTGGTAAACAACTCTGGAAAAGTTGAGGCAGTAAACGCACATACATTCAAAAGCGAAGGAACATGCACAGGTTTATCATACCCACGCTATGTTGTGAACCGCAACGACAACGAAATTTTTGTTTCGAACGGTAACGGATATGGTAGCGACTACGTGTATGTGGTAAACAAACAATCTATGCAAAAAACTGACTCTGTGGCAACTGGAGCAGGACCAAACACGATGGTTGTGTCAAACGGAAAATTGTTCGTTGCAAATTCCGGTGGATACATTTCTGATAAAACCATATCTGTTTTTGATGTAAAAACTCTAAAATTTGAAAAAACAATCACTGTGGGCGACAATCCTTACGATA
The DNA here is from genome assembly GCA_017552705.1 of Bacteroidales bacterium. Lineage (GTDB taxonomy): Bacteria > Bacteroidota > Bacteroidia > Bacteroidales > UBA1715 > UBA1715. The sequence continues at coordinate 29,079 of JAFZOY010000055.1, read as the reverse complement.
TGGAAGTTGACGAACAAGGCAACATTATTGTACTCTGCAAAGGTTTGACTAACTACAATTACGATGCTGAAGGAAACTACTTAGGTAGTGAAATTGTTTCAAATACAGCCATTTACACCATCAACAGTACTTCTTTCGAAGCAACTGCAACAAAAGAATTCGACCATCAATTTGCAAGCTACGGAGGAAACCTTATCGCTTACAACAATGGTACAATTTATTATGTTGACGATGCTGTATATGCTCTTTCAAACGGGACAAGCACGAAATTGATTGAAGGTTCATTCTACGGCATCAGCGTCGACACAAAATCTGGCGACATCTGGGTTACAGCAACGCCATACACGAGCTCGCATTCAGCAATACAATATGATAAGAACGGAAAACTAATTAAGAATTACAGCGTCACAAATCAACCAAACGCTGTAGTGTTCTAACAAGAACACAAAGCAAAAAAAATGGCTGCCCGATTGGACAGCCATTTTTTTTTGAGATATGTAATTATTACAATTTGTAGATGAAACCGATTGTAATAGCACCAACATTTACTAAATTAGCTGTGTTAGCACCGATACGGAATCTATTGTCAACACCTTTATAATCATCATCGTCGTTATCTTTAGCAACAGAGTGTGTAAAGTTCATCGACATAAAGTTCAAACCACATTCCAAAGCAAAATTGTCTGATACATTGTATTGTAAAACTGGTTCAACATACAAACCAAAAGAATGAGATGGATCATCTTTTGTTGATGTACCAGCTACAACTGTTTTACCAGAGTTGAAAATAATTGGCAAACCAGCTTCAGCCAACACGCCAAATTTATCGAACTCAACGAATGTGTAGCGAACAAACGGAGTGATGCCAAATGAATTTGTTTTTGTCAAGTTGTCTTTGTCAGTTTTACCGAATGTTGATGTGTTGAAATTCAATTCTGCACCAACCGACAATTTTTCACTCAAACCAAATCCCACTTTTGGAGCGATACTGAAAGAATTTGATTTTGGATCGTCAACATCAGTCTTTTTTGAAGGATCCATTGGATCTACTACATTCTTTTCTACACCACCAGTGTGTGAAGCAGAAATACTACCACCGAACCACAATTGTGCGTTCGAAGTCATTGCGAAGGCTACCATAGCCACTACTGAAACTAATACTTTTTTCATATTGTTTAACATTTAAAGATTAACGGCGCAAATGTATGATTAAAACAATACAAAAAAAGATATTTCAGTTTTTTTTCTACAAAATGACGTTTTTTCTATCTGAACTGCGTTAGTCGGTAACAGATTCATATACACTACCGAACACTTTTCTAAGAATGTCGCTCGCCCACTGGAACGGATTTTTACGGATGGCCTTTTCTTGGTCACCAACCTTCAAAAACAAACCGTCAAGGGCTTTTTGGGTAGTGAATTCACCTAAATCAGTATTTACTTCGTGAAGATTTAAATCATCGTAACTTTTTCCCATTGCCACCAAAGCAATCTTTACCACGGTACTGTTCTTGTTGTTTTCACATTTTTGGAAAATTCCATTCCAACGACCAACTATATCGCTCCACAAACTTGCAGCAGAGGCATTTCCCACCAATTTTTTACCCAAAGCCGCATTAACTTTTGGAGCATACGCACCAACTAACGCATCGTAAGTCTTTACTTTTAAATATGTTGTTGCTGCAAGTGAATCAAATCCAGTAGAAGATTTCAAATCCCCGTCACCATCAGGAACTTCACCATTCAAAATCCGCAAACCATCAACAATCGACAAATCAGTGATTGCTTGTGAGAAAATCGGTTTGGCATCTTTTGCAGCATCTTCGGCAGAACGGTTGATGGATTCTATCAATTGTTCCAATTTCGCATCAATCACATCAGATGTGCCCGGCCAAAAATTATCTATCAATCTTGCTTTTTCCTGAATATACTGTGCTTCCTGCGGCAAAAGGATTTTTACCGCCGCATCGCCATAATATCCATTTGCAACAGACAGCATTGCTGTAGAAGAATCGGTTCCAACATTCAACGCTGTTTTCAGACCTTTTACAATATCACTCGACGACAAATCGCCGTCACCTTGAAACATGTCGTCGCACGATGCGAACAAAACAACTGCGATAACTGATAAACAAATTTTTTTCATATCTATATTTTTTTTATTCTTTGGCACCAAATTTAATTCTTTTACGTAAATTTGAAACGGAAAGTTTGTACAAAATATGAACATAGAGGAAAAATATTCCTACTGTATGCAACGATTCGCAAAAACCATGCCGAATCCACAAACAGAACTCTCCTATCAAAACCCTTTCCAATTGCTTGTGGCAGTGATACTTTCCGCACAATGCACCGATAAACGGGTAAACCAAATCACACCAAATTTATTTAAGGCTTTTCCTACTCCTTTGGCTATGTCAAACGCAAGCGAAGAGCAGATATTTGAACTCATAAAGTCTTGTTCGTACCCACAAAACAAGGCAAAACACCTGAAAAATATGGCAACAATGCTCCACAACGAATTTCACGACGAAATTCCTGATGACGTTGAGGAAATGCAGAAATTGCCCGGCGTAGGACGAAAAACAGCGAATGTTATGGCAGCCGTGATTTTCCATAAACCAGCAATGGCGGTTGACACTCACGTGTTTCGCGTGTCGGCACGAATCGGACTTGTCCACAATGCAAAAACACCGCTCGAAACAGAAAAACAATTGATGCGCCACATTCCCAAAGACAAGGTTCATGATATGCACCATTGGCTAATTCTCCACGGACGATACACCTGCAAGGCTATCCGACCGGAATGCCACAACTGCCCTATCACTGCCGCGTGCGAAACATTCAACCACGAACAAATTAATCCTAAAGATTTATCAATATTTTAAAAGTATGAAAATAGCTATTGCTCAACAAAATTACTCAGTCGGCGACTTTGGAAAAAACGCGACAAAGATTTCCAAAGCGATTTTCGAAGCAAAAAATCAAAATGCCGATTTGATTGTGTTCCCCGAAATGTGCCTCTGCGGCTCTTTTCCATTCGATTTGCTTCAGATGAACGATTTCATGGAAACAACCATGCAAGTATTGCAACGAATCGCCTCGGAATCGTATGGCATCGCTGTGATGCTCGGTTGTCCAACCTACTGCGAGGACGAACAGGAAACCAAAGTGTATGACTCCGCAATCCTTATTGAAAACGGAACAATCACCCGTCGTTTCAACAAAAAGAATCTCTCGCATCTGGAATCAAAATACTTTAAAACCGACAACGAGAAAAACGTGTTTGAATGGAACAAACAGAAAATTGCGGTATGCCTGGGCGACGACGCTCCTGAGTCAGAAAATGGCATCACATTGTGCATCAACATTGCCGCACAAACCTATAAACACGGAAGTAAAAGAGAGTGCAAACAATTTGCAAATACATCTACGCCAGTAATTTATGTAAATCAATATGGTGCAAACACCGAGGTTGTTTACGAAGGTCATTCGTTTGTTCGCAATGCGCAAGGCGAAACAATCATAGAACTACCCTATTTTGCGGATGGATTCGCCATTTACGACACCGACAAAACCTACGAACCAATTAAACAGGAGAAGCCAAGCGACATTGCATTGCTCCACGATGCGTTGGTGATGGGTATCAAAGATTATTTCGAAAAAAATGGATTCAAAACCGCCACTCTTGGACTTTCGGGAGGAATCGACTCGGCTGTTGTGTTGTCTCTTGCAGCCGAAGCAATTGGTAGCGAAAACATTCGGGTTTTGCTTCTTCCTTCGGAATATTCAACTTCGCACTCGATTACCGATGCGGAAGGTTTGGCGAAAAACCTTGGCGTTCAATACGATATAGTTCCAATAAAATCGACCTACAGCGAAGCCTTGAACGCATTGGCTCCAATATTCAAAGACTTGCCATTCTCGGTTGCGGAAGAAAACCTTCAGGCACGTATCCGCGGAACTTTACTTATGACACTGAGCAACAAATTGGGAAATATCCTCCTCAACACTTCAAACAAAAGCGAAGTTGCGGTTGGATACGGAACACTGTATGGCGACACAAACGGTAGTTTGTCGGTGCTTGGCGATGTATATAAAACCGACGTGTTCCGATTGGCCCGCTACATAAACCGCGACAAGGAAATCATTCCTGAACACACGATTATCAAACCACCTTCAGCTGAACTGCATCCAAACCAACAAGATTCGGATTCTCTTCCGAATTACGACCTGTTGGACAAAATTCTGTATCAATATATTGAATGTGGGAAAACGCAGGAAGAAATTCTTTCAATGGGATTCGACAAAGAAATTGTTGAAAAAACGACACGATTGATAAAACGTTGTGAATTCAAACGGCAACAGGCTTGTCCAGCCCTTAGGGTTTCACAAAAACCATTTGCGGAACGAGTCATTCCGTTGATTGCCAAGTTCTAAAAACAAAAAAGTCCAACCGAAATTCGATTGGACTTTTTTATTGCTATACGCACAAATTATTTTTGAGCTTCGTTTAATTTAGAAAGAATATCGCTCATTTTTGCTACATAATTGGTTAACAAACCGTTGTAGAATGCTTTAAACGACATTTTTTCATCCAATTTTACTGCAAAACGGGTATCGTTATACAACGAAATCGCTTCGTCAATCAATTTTTCAGCCATTTCAGTTTTTTCTGGAAAGAAATCTGCCGTGAACGCACATTCCTCGATTACTGTTGCAAAAACTGTATCAACGTCCTTTTTAAAATCTCTTTTACTTGCCATAATCTATAAATTTTAATTTTTTCAAAAATAGTGTTTTTTTATTTTACAAACAAACTGCCGCATTTCATTTCGAAAAATCAATGTGTTTCGTGGAATAATTTTGCCCTATCCTTCAACAAATCAATCTTGTGCTGCGACATTTGCGAGGTACATGCGCGCAAACCCTGTCGTTCACTGCCCGTAATGTCAAGCGTGATTGCGCTGATGCCATAATACAGCAATTCGGCAAGCAGTTCGCCGCCCGTCATGCCAGGATAGCCAATCGTGAAATAAAATCCATCGCCCACAGGATTGTCCATATCCTTGTCATACACGATTTCAAAGCCATTTGCAGTGAAAATATCCTTTGCTTGTTTTGCACGGTTTCCGTATTCCAAAATATCGTTTCGGAAATTGTATGTGCCGTCGTTTGCAGCCTTCAAAATGGCAGTAAACGCGTATTGTGCCGAATATGCAGTTCCCGAAGTCAACGCATACACCGCACCGTAAATCATAGCACGTCCCAATTCTTCTTGAGCATAGAAACGAAGCAAATCTGGAAATTTTTTCATGTATAACGCATTGGAAATCACCAACGAAGCAATTCGCTGACCAGCATAACTGAACGCCTTCGATGCGGAAATCAACAAAATGTAGTTGTCGGTGTATTTTGCAATAGTCGGTTGGAACGGCGGAACGCCCGGCTGACCGTAATCCTTACGGAAATCCATGGCAAAATATGCCAAATCCTCAACAACAACAATATCGTATTTGTTCACAACATCGGCAATGATTTGTAATTCCACATCGGTGAACGAAATCCACGATGGATTGTTCGGGCTGGAATACACGATAGTTGCGATATCGCCATTTTTGCAATAAGATTCGAGTTTGTCGCGCAACGCCTCTCCTCTATAATTATACACATCGAATGTTTCGAATGGTAATCCCATTATTTTCAACTGTTGTTTTTGCACAGGAAATCCTGGGTCGATAAACAAGGTCTTTGTTTTCTTAGCATCGCGGCGACCTGCGGTCAAAAAAGCAGCAAAACTTGCCTGCATCGAGCCGACAGTCGGAACGCAACATTCTTGATTCACATCGATGTCAAGGAAATTTTTCACAAAACGAGCCATTTCCTTTTTCAATTCGGGCATACCCTCAATTGGCGGATAAATCGAAGCGCAACCGTTTTGCAACGCCTCTATTTCCGCTTTCACACCAACTTGAGCAGGCGCAAGTCCCGGCACACCCATTTCCATCTTCACGAACTCAATGCCCGTTTCTTCTTCAATATCACGTACAATCTTTACAATCTGACGAATCGACGCCTTTGCAACATCTTTGATTCCATTCGCTGCAATTGCCTTGTCAACCACTTCACGTGGGATTACAGTTTTTTGTTCCATTATTTTGTTCTTTACATTACGTCTTAAAAAAGACCTCAAATACATGGCAAAAGTAAGTGTTTTTTCACAAACACAAGAAATTACCACAACGAAAAGGTGTACAAAATGTAAAGTAATCCAACGTTTATTCAAAAAAAAAAACGTAAAACCAGAGTTCTACCTTCTATGCAACCCGCATTCCCTATGTTCGGGATTTTCCCACCACCATCGGCCAGAACGGATGTCTTCGCCCGGTTCAACGGCACGTGTACATGGCTGGCAGCCAATTGACGGAAAACCTTTGTCGTGCAGTTTGTTATATGGCACGCTGTTTTGTTTTACGTATGTTTTCACATCGTCTTCCGTCCAGTTAATCAAGGGATTAAGTTTGACAAGACCGTTGTTTTCGTCCCACTCCACTAGTTGCATATCCTTACGCGTCACGCTCTGCTGACGGCGAAGGCCGCAAATCCACACTTTCAGACCTTTCAAGGCTCGTTGCAGCGGTTCAATCTTACGCACGTTGCAACACAAATGACGCAGTTCCACACTCGTGTAAAACAGATTCATACCATGCTCAGCAACCATTTTCTGAACATTCTGATAGTCAGGAAAATAGACTTCAAGTTTAATACCGTAGTATTCGTTTGTTCGTTCAATCAGCGAATAAGTTTCGGGAAAGCAACGCCCTGTGTCAAGCGTGAAAATACGAGTTGATTTGTCGATTTTGCTAATCATATCGGTCAGCACCTGGTCTTCGTAGCTCAAACTCGAAGAAAGGGCAATCTCTCCATGAAATTCTTTCAGAAAAAATGCCAAAACATCGGTAGCCGACGCATTTTCAAACTGTTTGTTTAATGCTTCTATATCCATAATCTATCAAGATAAACTACTGAGACGCAATGAATTGCGTCTCTACATAATTCTTACACCTTAATTCATCTCGTCTATCATTCCCGCCCCTAACGTGTCGTTCGTGTCGGGGTCAACAATAATCACGCTTCCCATCACCTTGTTGGTGTGGTACGGTTCAAACACAAGCGGACTTGCCGTTTTCAGTTGCACGTGTGCTATGTCATTCATTGTCAGTTGGTTAATATCAGACAATTTATCTTGTGTGCTAATGTCGATTTTGTAGTCGATTGCCTTGAACATTCCCACAACTTCCTGTGTCGCATGGCGGATTATGTAGCGTTTACCGATTTGCAACGGCGTCTCGCGGAACCAACAAATATCCATCGAAACGGCTTGTCCCACTTGGGGAATCTGACCATTGTCGAGACAGAGCACATCGCCACGACTAATATCAATGTCGTTTGACAGACAAATTGTTACTGAATCGCCAGCAGACACTTCTTGTAATTCCTTGTCGGCCAACCAAATAGACGAGATAGTTGATTTTTGTCCCGAAGGTAAAACCGTAACATTCTCACCCACAGTGATTTTCCCGCTTGCAACACGACCTGCATAACCACGAAAATCGGCATGTTTTTCCGAAATAGGACGAATGACATATTGAACTGGCATACGGAACGAATCTTTGTTATCATCTTGAATTTCAACCGTTTCCAAAAATTCCAGAAGCGGTTTTCCGCTGTACCATGGCATATTTGTTGACGGATTCACCACATTGTCGCCCAACTTTGCCGAAATCGGGATAAAATCGACCTTGCCAATAGGCAAATGAGCAGACATATTCTTGTAGTCGTCAACGATTTTTGTAAACACATCGTGAGAAAAATCGACCAAATCCATCTTGTTCACGCAAACTACTATCTGCTTGATAGCCAGCAATGCAGCCACGTATGAATGACGAATGGTCTGCTCCATAATTCCATGGCGGGCATCGACCAGAATCACCGCTAAATCGGCAGTGGAAGCGCCCGTAACCATATTTCGAGTGTACTCAATATGTCCCGGAGTGTCGGCTATGATGAATTTCCGTTTTGGCGTGGCAAAATAGCGGTACGCCACATCTATGGTGATTCCCTGCTCACGTTCGGCACGAAGTCCGTCGGTGAGCAAGGCTAGGTTAACTTCCTCGTTTCCACGACTTTTCGATGCCGTTTCAACTGCTTCCATCTGGTCTTCAAAAATCGATTTGCTATCGTACAGCAGTCTGCCAATCAGCGTGCTTTTTCCGTCATCGACACTGCCTGCGGTTGTGAACCGCAACAATTGCATATCCAAGTATCCGTTGTTCATGTTCGTAATTTTTTCTACATTTAATTGTAAAGACAATTAATCGCGTATCTACTAAAAATATCCTTGTTTTTTGCGGTCTTCCATCGCCGTTTCCGACCGTTTGTCGTCGGCACGACCACCGCGTTCTGTAACACGTGTGGCAGCAATCTCGGCAACAATATCTTCGAGCGAATGAGCCGTAGAAAGCGTCAGTCCCGTACATGTTATGTCGCCGATTGTACGGCAGCGTACTTCCTTCTCAACCACCACTTCGTCGGGACGGCGTTTTATGCAGTCTTCGGCGGCAAGCCACTGCCCGTCGCGTTGGAACACCTTTCGTGTATGCGTGTAATAAAGCGACGGCAATTCTATTTTCTCCTGCAAAATATATTGCCATACGTCCATTTCCGTCCAGTTGCTGATTGGGAACACGCGGAAATGCTCGCCTATGTTTTTGCGACCGTTGAAAATGTTCCATAGTTCAGGTCGCTGATTTTTCGGATTCCACTGGCCGAAATCGTCGCGGTGCGAGAAAATGCGTTCTTTGGCACGGGCTTTTTCCTCGTCGCGGCGGGCTCCGCCAATACACGCATCGAATTTATATTTCTCGATAGTATCGAGCAAGGTGGTGGTTTGCAGCGCATTACGACTTGCATTGAAACCAGTTTCCTCCTTCACTCTCCCCGAGTCAATCGATTCCTGCACCGAGCCGACAATCAATTCGGCGCCCAGTTTTTTCACCAACGCGTCGCGGTATTCAAGCGTTTCCACAAAATTGTGTCCTGTGTCTATATGGACAAGCGGAAACGGCAATTTGGCGGGATAAAAAGCCTTGTAAGCCAAATGAGTAACCACAATTGAGTCCTTCCCTCCCGAAAACAAGATTGCCGGTCGTTCAAATTGAGCCGCAACTTCGCGTAGAATGTAAATCGACTCGGCTTCAAGTTCCAATAAATGAGTTTTCATATTCTTTCAAAAGATATTTTTCTATACAAAAATACAAAGATTTTTACATAACCTACCAATTAAGTAGGTTTATTTGAAAAAATACGATATTATACGTATATGGTGAACCTACCCCAACCGTAGCATTTCGTCAATACTGCGACGGGCAAGTTGCAAGGTTTCGGCATCGAGTTCTATCTCCTCGCCTCCTATGCCCTTCAGACAGTTGTATACATCGCCCAAAGTGGTTGCTTTCATATTGTGGCAAATGCAATTTTTCGACAATGCGTAAAAACGCTTTTCGGGACAAGCAATCTGCAAATGCTGTACAATGCTGTTTTCCGTACCTATGATAAATTCCGTTGCCTGACTTTGTTTTGCAAAATCCATTATTTGTGTGGTACTACCCACATAATCAGCAAGTTCCACCACTTTTTCGGAACATTCTGGGTGAACGAGCAACAACGCTCCGGGGTGCCGTTGGCGTGCCTGTTCCACGTTTTTGGGCGTAATGAGCAAATGCGTGGGACAACCGCCCGGAACGAACTGAAACTGCTTGTGCGGCACTTGTTTTTGAATCCAACTGCCCAAGTTACAATCGGGAATAAACAGAATTTTGTCGTTTGCAATGTTTTTCACAATCTTCACCGCCGCCGACGAAGTGACGCATACATCGCTGATAGTCTTCAATTTAGCTGTAGTATTAACGTAGGAAACCACCGTATGGTCGCTGTATTTCTGCTTCAACTGCGACAACACGTCAAACGAGACTTGTTCCGCCATAGGACAGCCAGCATCGGCATTCGCCAAAATCACACGTTTTTGTGGCGACAGAATCTTAACGGTCTCAGCCATAAAACGCACGCCGCACATCAGCACCGTATGAGCATCGGCTTGGGCTGCCTGTTGGCTTAAACCAAACGAATCGCCCACATAATCAGCCACTTCCCAAATGTCGTGGCTCTGATATGCGTGGGCAAGCACACAAACGCCTCTCTCCCGTTTGAGCCGCATAATTTCCGACTGCATTTCCTGAATCTGCATTTCTCACATATTTTATAGGCAAAGATATGAATTTTTGCGTTTAACCTATTGTAATGATAGGTTAAATTTGGGTTAATTATAGAAATTCTACGCTTACATTTCGATTATGAGCCACATTGTATGTGGCTCTACATTATACTCTTGCCAAAATCTCCTCTGCTTTTGTTTCTTGCATTTTCAAAATGGCAAACCATTTCTTTCCCATATCCTTTAACGAAGCGCCAATGCTGTACAATTCATCATCAAGGATAAGAAATCGATCATGGGATTTTTTCAGTCGTTTTACCACAATTTGCGGATATTGCGCATTGTGACGGTCAATATCAAGTTGGAGTTGTTCGCCAATGCTCTGCGTATAAATCGTTGCCATTACACCGTCGGTACGTTTGGCAAGCATTTTCAGTGTGGTTTCATCCACATAATTGTCAATCAAAACAATACGGCGAGTGGCAGATTTTATGAGTCGGCATACAATCTCGTATGCGTCAAAAATTTGTCCGTCAAAAAATATGCCTTCAACTGGCGGCAATGAGGTTTTTACAAAGAAATTAACTTGTTTTTGTAATTCTGATATTTGCCGACTATGTTCTTGTAATGTATTGTCGATTCGATACTCTATACTTGCAAGATAGTTGTTTATATTGTATCCCTTTAAAAGGTATTCTTTCAATATACGATTTGCCCATTGGCGGAATTGAATGCCTTGCCGTGATTTCACTCGATAACCGATTGACAAAATCATATCAAGGTTATAATATTCGACCTGATACGTTTTTCCATCGGAGGCAGTTGTCGCAAAATTTGCGACAACTGACAAACCGTCTAATTCTTCTCGTAATGCATTGTTTATATGTTTTCCTATAGTTTTCACATCACGACCAAACAAAACAGCAATTTGATTTCTGTTTAACCACACGGTTTCGTCATTCATTCTTACCTCCAGACGTATCGTGTCGTCGGGGTTGTACAGCACTATTTCACCATTATTTGGTGCATAATCTTGATTGTCAAATATTTTATCCATATTTTCATTTAATATTACGGCTATAAAAATCCCTTACCCAACAGCAAAGGTGCTTCGGTAATGGGTTATGCAAATATAGGAGTATTTTTATTTGAAATGAAAATCAAAAGAATAAACATTCTCGGCAATTCGTCATTTAGTGTTCCACTTTTGTAATCACCCCGCCGCCAAGTACAACGCCATTGTCGTACAACACAGCCGATTGACCTGGAGCCACTGCTGTTTGCGGATTTTCCAAGGTAATCTGCCATGGTGTGCCAATAAATTTTTCATTCGGTAAAGCCGTATATCGTTCTATTATAGCGTGATGCAAACCACCTGCAAGACGAATTTTCACCGAAACCTCCAACGCATTCGTAGGTTCCACATCACCAGCCCATACAAAATCGTCGGCAACAAATCTTTTTACTTGTAAATCCTCTATCGGAGCCAAAACCACACGATTGTGCTCCGCGTCAATCGAATGGACATAGACGGGACGGGAAACTGCCACGCCAAGCCCCTTGCGTTGCCCTACGGTGTAATGCTCTATCCCTTTGTGCCGTCCCAAAACTTTGCCGTCCAAGTCAACAATATCGCCTTCGGCAAACGGCTTGTCGGAAAAGAGGAAATCAAAATACTGAGGATCTATAAAATCTTGACTTTCAATATATTCGTCGGAAAGAAAACCTGCTTTTCGTGCTAATTCAAACACTTCCTTTTTTGACAGATTAGCCAAGGGAAACCGAACTTTTTCCAATACCGAACTTGAAATTCGATACAAGAAATATGACTGGTCCTTTGAACCGTCGGACGCCTGCGCAATCATATACGGCTGTATATCAGAGCCGTACAAACCCGTTTTCGGACGGACAAGTTTGGCATAATGTCCAGTACAAAAATAATCGTAGTCAATCCCAAGTTTCTGAACACTTGCCAGCATGGCACTGAATTTCATAGTGGCATTGCAGCGAATACACGGATTCGGCGTCCGTCCGGCACGATATTCCGCCTTGAAATATTCAAGCACATTTTCCCGATACTCATTATGCAAATCAACCACATGATACTCAATATCTTGCGACTGACAAAACGAGCGACATTTTTCTATACTTTCCGACTCGTTTGCATCGAAACAATGTTCCTTTGTACTCGAAATTTTAGGAAAACGACTGTCCCACAGCGACATAGTAACACCAATCACACGACATCCACGCTCCTTCAGCAACAAAGCCGTCAGCGTGGAATCAATGCCTCCCGACATTCCCACCAAAACCGTATCGCCTGCATTAGGCAGTTTTTGTTCTTCGTAAATCATTGTCTAACAGCAAATTCGTAAATCTCTTTTGCGTGAATCCGTGCAGTGTCAACGAGAGGAACTGGCACATCGCCTGCCTTTAGAATCAACGGCAACTCGGTGCAGGCAAGCAACACTGCGTCAACGGAACGATATGCCACATATTTTTCAACCAAGGCAATCATTTCCAACTTGTCGTCGGCATTGACAATGCCATTTTCAAGATTTGGGAAAATTATGCTCGCTATAACTTGCTGATCGGTTTCGGTCGGCGTTACGGAATCTATGCTGTTTTCGGCAAGAACACGCTGATACATACCACTTTGCATTGTAGCAAGCGTTCCCAACACCAGCACGTTTTTGTATCCCCCTTCGCGCACCGCCTTCGCCGTCGCATCCACAATGCTGACAACGGGCAACGAAAATCCGTCAGCCATTTGCTCCCAAACAATATGAGGCGTATTGGAACATATTGCGGCAAAATCGGCACCTGCGCCACGCAACACGTCAACACTGGTATTGACAATCTCCGCGACGTCAGAAAAACGACGTTCGTCCAAAGCCGTCGTGATCTCGTTCAGACTCAAACTGTCAATCACGATTTTGGGATAACTGTCCATACCAAAATCCTTGTGATACAATCTGTTGATTTCCAGATAGTAATTCACTGTAGATTCTGGACCAATGCCGCCAATTAAGCCTATTTTCTTCATACACATTAACTTATCGCTCCCGACAGATATTTCTGCGTGAGTTCATGCTGTGGATTTTTGAAAACTTGTTGTGCGTCGCCAACTTCAATCACCTCGCCCATATAAATGAATATCACATAATCGGCTATTCGCAAGGCCTGGCGAAGCGTGTGGGTCACCATTACTATGGAATACTGCTCTTTCAGTTTCACAAACAAATCTTCCACAATCTTGCTCGAAACGGGGTCGAGAGCCGAAGTTGCCTCGTCGGCAAGCAAAAATTCAGGTTCAACGGCCAAACTGCGTGCAAGGCACAACCGTTGCTGCTGCCCGATTGACAAGCGCGTAGCAGAACTATGCACGCGTTCCTTCACCTCGTCCCAAAGTCCCACAACCTTCAAATAATGACGGACAATGCGTCGCAACTGACGACGGCCACCAACGCCATGAATCTTGCATCCGTAGGCAATATTGCCAAAAATCGACATCGGAAGCGGCGTAGGTCGCTGAGGCACAAGCCCGATACGACGGCGGAGTTCCACCAAATCGGCCTCCGAGCAGTTCACTATGCTGGTGTCGCCAATGCGTATATCGCCCGAGGTCTTTACACCCTCAATCGAATCCGACAAGCGGTTAAGACTTTTGAGCAAGGTTGACTTACCACAACCGGACGGTCCAATAATACACGTGATTTTATTTGCCGGAATTGTCACCGAAACATCTTTCAAAATAGGCGAACCGTCAATCGAAAGGTTGAAATGGTCAACCGTTAGTTCCGACGCGACTTCGGGATGTTGGAATTTAGCATTCGGCACAAACGGCTCGTTGCTATCGTTCACCAAAAATTTTCTGATAAGGAACTTTCTCATCGTAATTTATTTTTTGAAAATCTGTTTGTTATAAATCTACCTAACAAACTGATAATAAGTACTATAATTGTCAATACAACCGCTGCGGCATATGCCCTGTTCTGCACTTCGACCTGCGGCGCCCCCAACTGGAAAAAGATTGAAAGCGGCAATGTGGCCGTCTGTTGCGTAAGCGACGTAGGTATTGTGTCAGAAAATCCCGCGGTGAACATCACACCCGCTGCATCGCCTATGGAACGACCAACAGATAGCAACGTGGCTGTGGCGATTCCTGGCGCTATCTGTCTCATTACCACGCCGATAGTCTCCCATCGTGTCGCGCCGAGCGAAAACGACGCCTCGAGCAAATCGCGAGGAAAATTCTTCGCCACCTCGTCCATCGAACGGATAAGAATGGGAATAATGAGCAGCGTCTCGACAATGATTCCGCCCAACAACGACGTCCGCAAACCCAGATAAATCATCAGCGTAAAAGCAAACGCACCATAAACGATTGACGGAATACCAAACAGCACATCAAAGGCAAGCCGCGCGAAATACGCCAACCGTGACTTTGTTTTTAGATACACATTGAGGAAGAAAACCACTGGAATGCTGATTATCAGGCCAATAGCCGTCGATGCAAGCACAATGTAGAGCGAGCCCACAATGGCATTGAGAAAACCGCCCTCCTTACCAATGTAGAATCCGCCGCCAGGCAACGACGAAACCATTTCCCACGTAAGGCATTTCGCCCCACGACTGAAAATCGTCCAAATAATGCTCACAACAAGTATCAGCACCACGATTATCGAAAGATACATCAACAGACGTGCAACCCGTTCTTTTACAATACTTTTCTTCATATTATAAAGTCTTGTCTTAAGTTTTAATTTTCCTCAATTCTTCGTAAAATAATTCTCGAAGCCAGATTGAAAAGCAACACCACCACAAAGAGCAGCAATGCGGCAAACATCAATGCAGACTCATACATTGGCAACGACAGCATTTCGCCGTAGTTGTTGGCAATGAGCGCCGGTATAGGATAACAGGCATCGAACAACGAATGTGGCACAGCGGGCAAGTTTCCGCACACCATCAGTACGGCGATAGTTTCGCCCAACGCACGCGAAATGGCAAGCACCACCGAAGCAAAAATGCCTGGCAACGATTTACGAATAACAACGTTTTGAGCTGTCTGCCAACGAGTTGAGCCAAGAGCATACGACGTATCACGCAAGTCATCGGAAACGCTTGCGAACAATTCCACAAACAAACTCACCAACAATGGTAAAATCATAATACTTAACACAATACCAGCAGCCAACGTGGTATATCCCGCCGAAAAATCAACAAAATGAGGAGCCAATTTCGTCGAAATCCATGGAACAATGACCAGCGTGCCCCACACACCATAGATAACCGACGGCAACGAAGCCAAAATATCAAGTGCGGGATAAACGAATTTCTTAACCTTGCGGTTGGCATATTCCGTCAGGAAGACTGCCGTAAACAACGACAAAGGCAATGCTATGACAACCGAAATCATTGTAACCCAGATTGTTCCCATAACAAACGGAAAAAATCCGAATTGATTTTTGAACGGCTGCCACGACGAATTGGTGAGCAAATCCCACAACGGAATCGTATCGAGTATGGGTTTGGATTTCAAATACAGCCCCACTCCCATCACAAGCACGAACAGCAATGCTATTACGGTTATCGCAAGCATTGCCGTTCCAGCTGTTTTCTCTTTTATTATTCGCAAATTGCTCATATACTTCCCATATTAAACCTATCATTTTAGTAGGTTATACATTGGCAAATATATGTATTTTTCAAAACCAACCTATTATTTTGGTGGGTTAATTATAAAAATAGGTATTTGTACTTATTTGGGAAGAATATTTGTAAAAACTTGACAATGCTATAAAAGATTTTGTATATTTGCAACGGTTGGTAGCCCCGAGGGACTATTACCGCCCCAGCTTCTCCAAAAGGAGCTGGTTTTTTATTTATACATAAATAGTTCTTCTCCATATATCACATAAACAATATGCTTATGTTTTGAAGAATTAAGTTGTCCTATAATAGCTTCATCAATAATATTTTTTGGATAAAGCAAAGGAATCTCAATTAAAATATCTTCAGATTGCGAAAAAGATAATCTGTTTTGTATATTTCTTTTTGATTTCTTTATGTCCGTAAGTTCAGAATTTAACATACTTTTCCCATCAACGAACCTACCACGAAAATAAAAATCCGGATTTTTATTTTCCTTCACTCCAACAGGTAAATATTTTTCTCTCAACTCTTTAGAATTCTTCATGGATGGTTGAATAATCGGCAGAATAAATACTATTTCTTTGGTTTTCTCAGCAAGAAATGTTGCAAGCCGTATATTTTCCACTCTTTCTATTCCTTGATGCAGGTCACTTACATATACGTATTCCCCTAACTTTTGATACGTTTCGATATGCGGTGGGAAAAGTTCGTTCTCTTCTTCTTTCTTCATTTTGGCAATAAACGATTGGTTCTATCTTCTCTTTTTCTATATCCATTTCATAACGAAGTTTTCACAAAGAAATCAATTCTTTTTACAACTCGCCCCCCTTCTTTCTGAACTTGTAAGAAATCCTTACAAGTTGGTTGGATTTCCAATTCACCTTCCTTGTACACATTCCGAATGTGAATTGTAATATTTTGAGGTGTGGTTTGAAACAATTCCGCCATCTGGGCTTGCGAAAGCCAGACCGTCTCGTCATTCATTCTTACTTCCAGACGGATTGTGTCGTCGGGATTATACAAAACTATTTCGCCATTATTTGGCGCAAATTGTTGATTGTCAGGTAATCTTTCCATGGTTTCATTTTTATTTTGCGACTTTAATAATACCTTATCCATCTGCAAAGGTGCTTTGGTAAAGGGTTAGGCAAAAATAGGCTTTTTTACTAAAAACGAAGAATAATATGGGAAAAACAAAAAAAGGGCGAAAATCATTTCGCCCTCTCCCATATCAGAATCAAAAAAAAGATCTATTTCTTTTCTTCTAACAATTTCAACGATTTTTCAATCTTTTCTTGTGGAATTTCAATGTAACCAACAGGCTCGTTTTTCTTTTGACCGTCGGTAAGCACATATTTCAAGAATGCAACCAAAACCGGGTCGGTTGGAACGCCCTTGGAAACCAAATACAAGTCGCGTGCTGGTGGCGAAGGATATTTACCGTCGGCAATCGCTTTCGTCACATCTTCTTTCTTTGCATAAAACTGCTCATCGGCAGAAATGGAACCATTTCCGTCAACGTCAACAGGGAAAATCTGCAAGCCGGCATTGAGTTGGTGGCTGTCGTTGTCGTAAGCATAGCCAATATTATTGAATCCTATACCATAAATATCGCTTTGGATTGCTGCCGCAAGTCCAGGATCTCCAAACACTGCCGTT
Organism: Bacteroidales bacterium; assembly: GCA_017552705.1. GTDB lineage: Bacteria > Bacteroidota > Bacteroidia > Bacteroidales > UBA1715 > UBA1715. Next base: position 11,489 of record JAFZOY010000055.1, on the reverse strand, counting down.
CCGCCCAGGTCTTCCTGTTTTGCGCCAAACCAGTTTGCAAACGTTTCGGCAGCGCCACAGGCATCGGAACGAGTATAAATGTGAATCGGCGTCTGGTCGTCGGTACCAAGCACATCGCCCCAGGTTTTTACATTGCCTTCAACCCAAATCTTGTGGGCAATTTCCTTGGTGATACCGTGAGCAAGCAATTTGTCGATAATAGGATTGGCGGCGTTTATAGTCGGCACAACCGCATCCTTTGCCGAAGCAAAACCAATAGCACCCTTTTCCTGTTCCTGCGGATACACCTCGCGCGAAACCATACCGAAATCAACTACGCCTGCAAGCACGTCGGTCATACCTTTTCCTGCTCCACCAGCCGACACATCGACTTTTACGCCAGGATTTGCCTTTTGAAACTCATCAGCCCACACTACAGCAAGCGGATACAAGGCAAACGCACCCGAAAGAGAAATTTCACCTTTCAATTCGCCAGTGGAATTGACCGAATTCTTTGCGGAATTGCCACCGCACGAAACCAATGTTGTAGCTGCTACAACAAATGGTAAAATAATGTTTACTAGTCTTTTCATTTTACAATAATTTTGATTTGTTATTTTGAGACGCAATGCATTGCGTCTCTACATTAATTCTTAATTCTTAATTCTTAATTTTTTAATATTTTACTGTTGCCATCAAATACAACCCGTTCAAGTCCTTCTTGCTGTTGTAGTTATGATGCGTATAGTTCAATTTGAAATCAACTGGTTTCCAAGGATTGTAGTTCAAACCAACCGTATAATCTTGTTCCACATTGTAATCCTTGTCGTCTGTATTGTCGCTGAAATAATCGTAACGAGCCGTCAACATCCAATGCTCAATAAATTCATATCCACCAGCAACATAGAAACCGCCAGCCTTTACGCCACCTGTCTGTCCAGCAATATATTCGGCACGAGCAAACGCTTTTTTCGCTTTGTAGGCTACGCCACCACCATATCGTTGCAACGGCACGTAGAAATCGGTAGTTTGCGCCACGTACTTGTGAAGCGAATCAACATATTCAGGCAAATTGCCTTCACCCCATTGGTAATATCCTGCGAACGACAATTCTTTAGTAGCGTTCACAATCAAACGACCAACAATGTCCTTTGACTGATTATCGTCGTTGGTGTTGAGTTTGTAGCCATTGAAAATAGCAAGTTCATAGTTCAACAACGAATAATCGTCTTGTTTGAACGCACTACCAAAAAACTCAAGACCGAGGTCACGACCATTTTCATTGTAACCCGACAAATCAGTCTTACTCATACGTGCAAGTCGTTGAACCACAAGCGAATAATTGATAAACTCCAACTTTGCGGGATTATATTCCGAATTTTCAATCGAAAGCGGCGATTTATACTGTCCCAACTTGATTCCAAACTCGTCGATTGGACGATAACGTAGTTGCAAGTCGAGGATTTTCGGCGTTCCCGTAACCTCAAGTTGCAATTTGTAATCGAACTTGCCTGCATCACCCTTGTAGAGGTCGCCTTGTAACACAATTCTCGCACGACGGAGCAAAAAAGTCGATGTGTTCGCATCGGTGTACGTATAGCCCGCCTGCAAAAATCCTGATGGCGTAACAAGTTTCTTAATTTGTTCGGAAACGTCAGTGCTTTGAGCATCTGTTGTCGCTGGTTGGGCAAACGCCCCCACTCCTGATAGCAATAATGCTGAAACAAAAATCTTTACTTTTTTCATATTATAATTGTTTTAAGTTTTTAACCTATCGTTTTAGTAGGTTATTCATCAGCAAACATACATAAAAAAGTTTTTACCTACCAAATCAATAGGTTTATTTTTTCAAAAATCGGTTTTAAGACTTACAAAAAGTAAGTGTAAAAACGTATTAAAAAATTCCCCCCTCTTTTTTCCGTTATTCCTGCGATTTTTGTAATATTGTGGAATTAAATTGATGAATACTATGGCTCGAAAAAACGAACAATATAAAAAAGGCTCTGCTTCGGAATTATCATCCGACATCCTTTCTGTTTTTAGAAAATCTCCCAAACGTCCGTTAAACTGCAAACAAGTTGCAACACAACTGGGTTTGAACAACAAGGACGGCCTGCCTATGGTACAGAAACACCTTGATTTGCTTGAAGAAAAAGGTGAATTGCAGGAATGTCAGAAAGGGAAATATCGACTGAAGAACCAAAATGGTACGGTTACCGGACGTGTGGACATGACTCCCTACGGAACCGCATACGTCGTAAGTCCGCAACTCGAAGAGGATGTGTTTATTGCATCACCTAACTTAAACCACGCACTGAACAACGATTTGGTGAAAGTCGCATTGTTCGCCAACCACGGACGACGTTCCCGTTTGGAAGGCGAAGTGGTTGAAATTGTTGAAGAAGGACGACGGGAATTTGTCGGCATAATCGAGCGTAATTCAAAATATGCCTTCGTGATTGTTGACAAACGTTACATCCCCTACGACATTTTCGTGGCCAACAATGACGCAATGAATGCGAAAAACGGTCAAAAAGTTGTGGTTCAAATAGTTGAATGGCCTAAAAAAGCAAAAAATCCTATCGGGAAAGTTGTGAAAGTTTTGGGAGACGTTGGCAACAACGAAACCGAAATGCACGCCATTCTTGAAGAATTCGACCTACCATATCATTTCACAAAGGAACTTGAAGACGAGGCAAATGCCCTACCCGATGAAATTCCAGCACAAGAAATCCGTCAACGAAGGGATTTCCGCGATGTGACCACGTTCACCATCGACCCTGCCGACGCAAAGGACTTCGACGATGCGTTGTCGATTGAATTTCTTGAGGATGAAACCTACCAAATCGGCGTGCATATTGCCGACGTTACATATTATGTCCGCCCTGGCACAAAGTTAGAGGAAGAAGCCCAGAAACGCGCCACTTCGGTATATTTGGTCGACCGCGTGGTACCAATGTTGCCCGAAAAACTGTCGAACAACGTCTGCTCGCTCCGTCCCAACGAAGACAAACTCACATTCTCGGCCGTTTTCACACTCGACAAAGACGCAAATGTGCTGAAAGAATGGTTTGGAAGGACTGTAATCCGCTCTAACAGAAGATTTTCGTACGAAGAAGCACAGCAAGTGATTGAAACCCACGAAGGCGATTTGGTTAAAGAAATAACCACGATGGACGCATTGGCGAAAATCCTACGTGCAAAACGCTACGAAAAAGGCGCTATCTCGTTCGACCGCAAGGAAGTGAAATTTAAACTTGACAAGAACGGAAGGCCTACTGGCGTATATTTCAAGGAATCGAAAGATGCGAACAAACTCATTGAGGAATTTATGCTGCTTGCCAACAAAAAAGTGGCCGAATACGTGGGAAAACGCTCTTCCGCACCGACATTCGTCTACCGTGTGCACGACAAACCAGACGACATGAAATTGCGTGATTTCTCTAATTTCTTGAAGAAATTCGGATATAAAATCAACACTTCGGGAGGTATAAATACCTCAAAATCAATCAATAAGTTACTTACTGACCTGAAGGGCAAAACCGAATGTGATATTTTTGCAGGGTTGGCGGTACGATCTATGGCGAAGGCAATCTACACCACCGAAAACATTGGTCACTACGGATTGGCGTTCGATTTCTACTGTCACTTCACCTCGCCTATCCGCCGTTACCCCGATATGATGGTTCACCGTCTGCTCGATCGTTATCTTAAGAAAAAACCGAGCGCCTCGCAGGAAGAATTCGAAGAATACTGCAAACATTCGTCTTCGCGCGAGCAGTTGGCGGCAAACGCCGAACGGGCTTCAATCAAGTACAAGCAAGTTGAATGGATGAAAGACCACGTGGGCGAAATCTTCGACGGAACCATCACAAGCATTACCGAATGGGGCTTCTATGTGGAATTGGACGGCAATCTGTGCGAAGGAATGGTGTCGCTCCGCGATTTGAGCGACGACATGTATTCATTCGACGAGCGAAATTACTGTCTGCGAGGACGTTACACTGGCAACGAATTCACATTGGGCGACAGAGTCACCATAAAAATTGCCCGTGCCGATTTAATCAAGCGTCAGCTGGATTATGTATTGATTACCGACGAACAAGAGAACGAGAAAGAGGAATAGGTAAATTCAAGAATTGCGTGGATTTTTTTGTAAAACTTACTTTGAGTGTGTCACATCTTGTGACATTTTCTCTTCCACGCAATAATTCTTATACATTCCTCCGGATTGTTCCTTGATTCGTTTTACGAGAAAATGAGAACATACTCAAACTTTCTCCTATTTTCATATCTTTGAAAAAATTTAAAAACAATGGAACAAATTGTAGTACTTGATGCAGCGACTATCGGCGAAAATTCTATTTTTGATTCTTTCAGCAATTTAGGTTCGCTGCGTGTTTATGCAACGACGAATAGCGCAGAACGATTGCAACACATTGATAATGCGTCAATTATCATCACTAACAAGGTTATAATAGACAAAGAAATAATGGACTCCTGCCCTGCCGTGAAACTGATTTGTCTTACGGCAACAGGCATGAACAACGTGGATTTGGCGTATGCCAAAGAAAAAGGTATTGCGGTAAAAAATGTGGCTGGATATTCAACCGAAAGTGTTGTGCAACACACGTTTGCGATTCTGTTGTCGTTGCTCCAACATACAGAATATTACTCGAACTACGTTTCGTCAACGGTTTATTCCCACCAAACGCTTTTCACGCACATTGGCCCCGGCTATATGGAACTGAACGGACGCACATGGGGAATTATCGGATTGGGCACAATTGGCCGCCGTGTGGCCGAAGTCGCAACCGCTTTTGGCTGTAAGGTTGTGTATTATTCCACATCGGGAAACAACCACACCTCTGATTATCAAGAAGTTGACTTGCAGGAGCTGCTCCAAACCTCCGATATCGTTTCCATTCATTCTCCGCTGAATCCACAGACTAAAGGTCTCATTTCCACAAAACAACTCAACCAGATGAAACCATCTGCATATATTGTAAACGTGGGACGAGGCGGAATCATCGACGAGAAAGCCCTTGCGCAAGCACTCAAGGAAAAACGTATCGCCGGGGCGTGCCTCGACGTGATGGAAAAAGAACCGATTCCACTCTCCTCTCCGCTTCTCGACGAATCCATCCAAGAACGGCTGCTCATCACACCGCACGTAGCATGGGTAAGCGACAATGCGCTCAAAAAGCTGATGGAACTGACCTACGAGAATGTGAGGACGTTTGTGGGGAAATAAACAAAATGTTGTACATGTTCCATTGATTTTTTCTTACATTTGCGACACGAAAATTAAATCTACAAGATATGAGAAAAAAAGCATTATTAATGATCCTTGACGGCTGGGGAATCGGCGACAAATCTAAATCCGACGTGATTTCATCAACCCCAACGCCATATTGGGACTATTTAGTACAGAACTATCCTAACTCCCAACTTAAAGCATCTGGCGAAAATGTTGGTCTGCCTGACGGACAAATGGGTAACTCCGAAGTTGGACACTTGAATATCGGTGCCGGACGCGTCGTATATCAGGATTTGGTAAAAATCAACCGTGCCTGCGCCGACAATTCCATTATGCAAAACAAGGAAATAGTCAATGCTTTTTCGTATGCAAAGGAAAACGGAAAAAACATCCACCTTATGGGTTTGGTTTCAAATGGTGGTGTGCACAGCTCTCTTGACCACCTATTCAAATTGATTGAAATCGCAAAACATTACGGCATCAGCAACACGTTTGTCCACTGCTTTATGGACGGACGCGACACCGATCCGAAATCGGGAAAAGGATTCATCGAGCAATTGGAAGCGCATTTGGCTAAGAACACTGGCAATATCGCTTCTATCGTAGGTCGTTTCTATGCAATGGACCGCGACAAACGTTGGGAACGTATAAAAATCGCCTACGACATGCTTGTGAACGGCAAAGGAAAGAAAGCAACTAATATGGTACAGGCTGTTCAGGAAAGCTACGACTCAGACTGCGCCGACCACAAAGGCACCGACGAATTTATTGAACCTATCGTTAATGCGAATGTTGACGGACGGATTCAAAACGGCGATGTTATCATTTTCTTCAACTATCGAAACGACCGTGCAAAAGAACTTACCATAGTTCTTACACAAAAAGATATGCCTGAAGCTGGCATGAACACAATCCCAGGATTGCAATATTTCTGTATGACTCCATACGATGCTTCGTTCACAGGCGTACATATATTATTTGATAAAGAAAATGTACAAAACACGCTGGGCGAATACATTTCAAACCTTGGCAAAAAACAATTACACATTGCCGAAACCGAAAAATACGCCCACGTAACGTTCTTCTTCAATGGCGGACGCGAAACTCCATACGAGAACGAAGACCGTATTTTGGTGCCGTCACCAAAAGTTGCAACGTATGATTTAAAACCAGAAATGAGCGCTTACGAAGTAAAAGACAAATTGGTCGATGCCATAAAAACAGACAAATACGACTTTATTGTTGTAAACTTCGCAAACGGCGACATGGTGGGACACACAGGCGTATATTCCGCAATCGAAAAGGCTGTTGTTGCCGTTGACCAATGCGTGAACGAAGTTGTTGAGGCAGCAAAATCAATGCACTACGAAACAATCATCATTGCCGACCACGGAAATGCTGATTATGCTCTCAACGAAGACGGCACGCCTAACACCGCCCATTCATTGAACCCTGTTCCTTTCGTGTATATCAGCGAAAACAAACAGGCTACAGTTGAAGATGGGATTCTTGCCGATGTGGCTCCTTCAATCTGCCACATTATGGGTATAGAACAACCAACCGATATGAGCGGTAAGAACCTTATCAAATAGTTGGTAATTATTTGTTTTACAACGAAAAAGCGATGTTTTCCATGAAACATCGCTTTTTTTGTGCATTTTCAACAACAAAAGCATACTTTTACATAAAAGTTTGTATATCAACACCTTACATTACTTTATAACAATATATAAACAGCGAATTCACACTTTATTAACAAAATTATTAACATTTCTACGCAATAAATTTGCATTTCTAAAAATTCTACTATATTTTTGTGCTATAACAGTTTCTAAAATAGGCGATTATGAATACCTCTCGTACAAAAATCACAAAGAAAATCCTGGTGTATGTATCTCTATTTTTATTTGTGGCTGGAGCCATAAATCTGTATTTGGCAAATGTGGTGTCCGTAACATCGAATATGCCTAAGGCCGTCCGTCCGGGTGCGGTTATCCCCGTAACTGTTACAATCGACAAAGGTCAAGTTGAAGGGTTCGGTCGATTCACATGTACCCTTCCAAAAGATTTTGTTGCAACTTCAACAAACCAAAATTTCTCGTTTACCGACAACACAATCACAGTATTGTGGGTAAAACTTCCACAAAGCAGTTCATTCTCGTTCAATTTCAATATCATTGTTCCTGAAAAAACGAAAAGTTCGTTCAACTTCTCCGCAAAATTCGGGTATGTTGAAAACAACGAAAAACGATTCGCCGAACTCAAACCTCAAAATGTGAGAGTTACAGGTACTGCCGACGAAATTCCACTTGAAAACAACGACACAAAACGCATAAGCGAAAGCACTGGCAAATCAGACGATTTGTTTGAAGTAGGCTCTTTCGATGACGGAAGCGACTATGCAGTAACACAAACCACCGAAACGAAAACCGAATATGTGTCGTCGAAAAATAATCCAGACCTTATTAATAACATATTGTCGTCGAACTCGGCAAAACCTACAATGACGTCGATTGACGCTGAGCCAAGCAAAATCGTGCAGACAACCACAACAACGTCAACCACAACCACTACGACAACAATTACACCGATTGCTGAAACGCCAAAAGCAGAAGTGACGGAAGAAAAACGTTTGGAAACAAAAACTTCTCCGGCTCCAACAAACACGGCAAAGACAGCGCAAACAACAACAAAAGCAGCTCCTACTCTTTCAAATAAAAATGTAGAAGTAAAAACCAAAAACAATACAGTGAATAATACGGTGTCGTACCGAGTACAATTGGCTGCGACGCACAGAAAAATCAAAAATTCCAAAAACTTTTTTGAAAAAAGAAACATCACTGAAAATGTTGTTGTAGAGAAAAATGGAACGTGGTTCAAATACACCACGCAGCAATCATCAAAAACATATCAAGACGCTCGCAATCAACGAAATACGATATGGGAACAAACCCCAATCAAAGGTGCGTTTGTTGTTGCCTACAATGGTAAAAAACGTATCACAGTGCAGGAAGCATTGATGTTGTCGAATCAAAAATGGGTGAAATAAACTTGGAATTTTAAGGAGTATTCACTACATTTGTAATGTATGTATGTGAATTATGAAAAACAACATAATTTTTGCCATATTGTTTTTCGCTCCTTTTCTTACTTTTTCGCAAGAAAAGCAAGAAACTGTTTCCCAATTTGACAAGATTCTCCAAATTGACAAGGAACCTTTGCCAAGCCAGCTTAAACTGCCAATCACAGGCATAGGAACAGGTATTCTATCATACCACGGTGATATCACCAACGACGAACCAGCAAACTTCACTGTTGGTTGCAATGCAGTCCACCTCGAAATGATGCAAACGCTCTCGCCTTCTCTGAAAATCGGAATCAGATATTTACGTGGCGAACTTCGCGGAAGTACCTATTACCCTGAAATCCACACGTTTTTTGATTTCAAGACAGAAGTGAACTCGTTTGGCGCATTCGTCAACTATAATTTTTCAAATATTAAGGCAATTGCCGGACGAAGCAAAATCCTCACTCCTTACGTGAGTGCGGGTATTTCCATACTGCAACGTCCCGAAGCCCGTGGCGACTGGTTTTCAGATGGAGAAAAACTGTATTTATGGTCTGATGGTACGTTCCGTAACACGACCGAATCGGACTATAACGCATCGAAATCCACCATTATTTATCGTGACTACGATTACGAGACGGCTCTACAAGTTGAAAATCTCAACAATAAAGACTACTACTGCCCTATTATTGCGACAATACCTCTTGAACTCGGATTTTCATACAACATTTCAAAATTCGCAAAAGTAAATATCGGATACCAATATCATATTGCAGCGACCAACACTTTGGACGACATTACCGGCAAAGGAACCGACAAACGAAAAGGTTCGAAACTACCCGACGGATTTTCGTATGCCTACGCAAGTGTGCTATTCGACCTCGACAAATTTCCACATAAATCGAAATTCGATGCCATGGACCACGACAACTACCGTGTGGACTGGGATGCCGACGAAGATGGTATTGACGAAACCGAAGACGAATGCCCATATACACCTAAAGGAGTTGACGTATTCGCAAACGGTTGTCCATTCGACGACGACAACGACGGAATTCCAAATTATCGCGACGTGGAACGCATGACACGTGCATTCTGGCACGACGAAAAAGGTAAAGGTATGACCGAAGCCGAATTGCGCGAACGCCTGACACAAGGAGAAAAACTTTCGCAAGAAGAATTATATCGATTCTACCCTGAATTATTGAACGGAAGTACGCTCACAAAACAATTCTACAAACGTATTCCTAAGAAATTCAAAATCTGCGACAGCGACAACAACGACTATATTGATTTGACGGAACTCCTGAACACCATCAATTCGTTCTTCGACGAAGGTCCAGATGCAGGTCCGGGCGCTTCATTCTCAAGCAAGGAATTGTCGGAACTCATCGAATTTTTCTTCCTACAATAATTGTTACTAACATTTCATTAAATTTTAGCCCAATTTCTATTGCTATTTGAAAATATTTATCATTTTTGCCGACAAAATGATACAATATGAGTCTAATTAAATCGATTTCGGGCATTAGAGGTACAATTGGTGGCACAACCACCGACAATTTAACCCCTGTTGACATTGTTGCATTTGCTTCAGCGTATGGTTCTTGGGTGCGCGACAACGTAACCAACGGCTCAAATAAAATTGTTGTCGGCCGCGATGCACGTCTTTCAGGCGATATGGTCAGCAGCCTTGTTATGCAAACACTTGTAGCTCTCGGATTTAAGGTAGTCAATATTGGATTGGCAACCACTCCGACCACCGAAATTGCAGTGACCGAGGAACACGCCGACGGAGGTGTCATCATCACCGCAAGCCATAACCCAAAACAATGGAATGCGCTCAAATTATTGAACAACAAAGGCGAATTCCTGAACGCACAGGAAGGCAACGACGTACTGAAACGTGCAGAGGCAAGCAAATTCACCTTTGCCGACATCGATTCAATCGGAGCTATAGAAATAAACAACTCATATAATACAAAACACATCGAAAAAGTGCTTGCTCTCCCGTTGGTTGACGTGGATGCAATAAAAAAAGCCAATTTTTCGGTCGCCATTGATTGTGTGAACTCTGTTGGCGGAATTATTCTGCCTGAGTTGCTTGAGAAACTTGGCGTAAAAAATGTGTTACAACTCAATTGCGAAGCTACGGGTAAATTTGCCCATACACCGGAACCAATACCAGAAAATCTGGTAGAAACAGCTGCCGCAATCCGCAACAACAAAGTGGATGTCGGTTTCGTGGTTGACCCCGATGTTGACCGTCTTGCCATCATCAACGAAGACGGAACCATGTTTGGCGAAGAGTACACGTTAGTTTCCGTTGCCGACTATGTATTGCAACATACCGCAGGCAACACTGTGAGCAACCTCTCTTCTACCCGAGCATTGTCGGACGTGACAAAGAAATACGGCAAAGAATACAATGCTGCAGCAGTTGGCGAAGTCAACGTGGTTACAAAAATGAAAGAAACAAATGCGGTAATCGGCGGCGAAGGAAACGGTGGCGTTATTTACCCGGAAATCCACTATGGTCGCGACGCACTTGTTGGTATCGCTTTGTTTTTGAGTTTGTTGGCAAAATCAGGGAAGAAATGTAGCGATTTACGCAAAACATATCCAGAATATGTGATTTCAAAAAACAAAATCCAACTTACCCCTGAAACAAACGTTGATGCGATTTTGGCAAACATTGCCGAACAATATAAAAACGAAAAAGTAAACACAATCGACGGTGTGAAAATTGATTTCGCACAAGGTTGGGTTCACCTACGAAAGTCAAACACTGAGCCAATTATCCGAATCTATGCGGAAAGTTCCTCAATGGATGCGGCAAATGCATTGGCACAGGAAATCATGAACAAAATACAGAAATAACCATAAGTAACGATTATATTTGGTCACATTGTAAATTATAACAGTATGCAATCTAAACCTCATGTCATTAAAGATTTTGACAAACTCGACAAAGAACTACAAGAAAAAGTTCTTCAATTGTATCCAAACGGTTTCACTGAATTTTTGGTAACCTACACAGACCCGAAAACAGGTCAAGAGCGATTCGCATTGCCATACGAAACCGAAGACAGATATTATATGATTCGTATGGACGAATACATCGATACCGATAGAAATACGGATGATGACGATGATTTCAAGACAGATGAAATATTGAACAAT
>JAFZOY010000054.1 GCA_017552705.1 Bacteroidales bacterium | reverse complement strand
GGAAAATCTGAACATTCTTGCGCTCAACCACAACGGCGTAATTTACGAAGATAGTTTGCAACGCATTGCAAATATGAATTCACACGAACGTAACAAATACATTGATAAAATTATCGACAAAATCAAGCAAGAGGAAGAAGCAAAACGACAGGAAGAAGATATTGCCAATATGAATTCCAATCTATATAATCAGGAATTTGGGGTAAACAACCAACGGGTAACCGGAAAATGGTATTTCTACAATGAAAGTGTTTCAAAATTTGGTAAGGCCGAATTCGTGAAACGTTGGGGTAGCCGCCCGCTTGAGGATAACTGGCGCCGAAGCAACAAGAGCACAAATATTGACTTACTCACCGACAACAGCGAAAGTGACGACGATGAAGATGATGAAGAAAAAGAAGAACAGAAAAAACTTGTAACAGACAAGAAATCAAGGGAATATTACCTTCAAAACCTTCCTCTTTCTGATTCCCTGAAACGAGTTTCAAACAACAAAATCGAGAATTATATGTTCAACGAAGGTATGGCATATATGAACTTGATTCACGATAATCCGTTCGCAATCAAAGCATTGGAAGATTTCATCGCCCGTTTCCCGAAATCGGAATACAAACCAATGGTACTATATTATTTGTATCAACTATACACCGACGCAAACAATTCGGCAAAGGCAAGCGCGGTAAAAAGCGAATGTATTTCAAAATATCCTGAAAGCAATTACGCCAAAGCTCTCTCCGACCCCGATTTCCAAAAGAACTTGAAAGCCCGTGACAAACAGTTGGAAAAAGAATACGCTGACTGCTACAAATCGTATTTGAGAAACGATTTTACTACAATCAACCGAAAATGCAGAACACTCATCGCGAAAAACGAGGATTCCTATTTGATACCAAAATTCAAACTTTTGTTGGCAATGTCCGACGGCAAGCAGTCGGGCACCGATGCTCTCAAGAAAAATCTCGAAACATTTGTGAAGGAATATCCGAAAACCGAAGAAGGTTCGTATGCGAAACGTATTCTCACCTATCTGAACAACAACGAATCGAATGCTTCTTTTGAATCGGCAATAATTGCACAAGGACAAAGCTCGACAGCAAACGCCAATGATTCTCTTCCCGAACCAATTCAGGAAGAAAAAGAACTATACGAATTTCAAGAAAATGTGCCACATTACTTTGTCATCAGCGGAAAACAGGAATTCATAGACTTCAACCGATTGAAATTCAACTTAATAAACTACAATCTTGACTATTTCACGAACTTCAATTTCGATATTGTCATTAAAGAGATTGATTCAAAATATGCAATGTTGCTCATTCAAACATTGCCATCCAACAAACAGGCTATGAGCTACTTGGAATTGATAGAATATAATCCTGAAATCTACGACGGCGTTGATAAAATTTTCACCTCGAAATTCGTAATTTCCGAAAAGAACTACCAAACACTTTTGCAAGACAAGGATATAGCAAAATATATTAAATTCTACGAGGAATATTACGCCCAATAACCGTCGGAAATACTAAAAAGACACCTATTCACGTTTATATTCCGAATGTATTAACAAAATGACTATGCGACAAATCAACATACTTTGGGCTGACGACGAAATTGAGTTATTGAAACCACACATTCTGTTTCTTGAAGCGAAAGGTTATTCTGTGTTTCCCGTAAACAATGGGAACGACGCCATTACAGAAGTTTCAAAACAAAAATTCGACATCGTTTTCTTGGACGAGCAAATGCCAGGCTTGAGCGGTATAGAAGTGCTTGAATCCATCAAAGCACGACAGCCGGAATTGCCTGTGATTATGATTACCAAAAGCGAGGAAGAAAATATCATGGACAAGGCAATCGGCTCACGGATAAATGATTATCTCATAAAACCCATCAATCCGAACCAAATTTTGCTTGCCCTCAAAAAAAACCTCGACCAAAACGAGTTGCTTACCCAAAACACCACAATGAAATATCAACGCGATTTTTCTCAATTAGGAATGGAAATCGCAAATGCGAATTCATGCGAAGATTGGATTGAGGTGTATCGCCACATTGTGTATTGGGAAATGCAATTGGCACACTCAAAAGACCATAGTTTGAACGAACTTTTGCTTATGCAGAAAAACGATGCAAACGTAAATTTCGCAAAGTTCATAAAGAAAAATTATATCGATTGGTTTTTGCCAAACGCAACCAACAAACCGTTGCTTTCGCCGAACATTGTACGGGAAAAAGTATTTCCAGAAATCCAGAAAAACAGCCAAACACTCCTGCTTGTGCTCGACAATTTGCGCTACGACCACTGGATTGCGCTTCGTCCTCTTTTGAGTGAGTATTTTTCGGTGGAAGACGATTCGCTCTACTTCAGCATTTTACCGACAACAACGCAATATGCCCGAAATGCACTATTTTCGGGACTGATGCCCGCCGACCTCGAGAAACTCTATCCGGACTTGTGGGTTGACGACGAAGACGATGAGTCGAAAAATCTTCACGAAGAGGAAATGCTCATCACGCAACTCAAACGACTTGGCTATTCCGAACGGATATATTTTGATAAAATCACCAATATCAACACGGGCAAAAACCTCAGTGACAGGCTTGCACATATCAGTCAAAGCCATTTTTCGGTGTTAGTTCACAATTTCATCGACATTCTATCGCACGCACGCACAGAAATGAACATGATAAAAGAACTCGCCAACGATGAAGCTGCATACCGTTCGCTTACCGTTTCGTGGTTTACACATTCGCCACTGTTCGAAATGCTACAAGAACTGTCGCACCGAAAAATCAACATTCTCATCACCACCGACCATGGTTCCGTGAACATACAGAATCCAATAAAAGTGCTGGGCGACAAAAATGTAAACACAAATCTCCGCTATAAACAAGGTAAAGCATTGCAATACAACAAGAAAGAAGTGTTTGAAATCACTCGTCCGATTGACGCACGATTACCACAATGCCATCTTAGTTCGGCCTACATTTTTGCAATGAACCAGGATTTCTTCGCATATCCGAACAACTACAACCATTACGCAAAATATTATAAAGACACGTTCCAACACGGGGGAATTTCCTTGGAAGAAATGATAATTCCATTTGTTTCGCTGAAAGCACTGTAATTTGAGGATTTATTTCTTATCGAAGATTTTCCTATCGTTCTATTTTATATTTTTGTACAAATTCAAATAAATGAAAGCATTAAAGATTCTTTTCACTATACTTCTACTCCCCTTTCTGGCTGTTTCGCAAACGGCGGATTGGAAAATATATTACAGCACTGAAAAGGTCAACAAGAACCATTTCGAGATTGAAATGCTCATAACGATTCCGCAGGACTTCCATATGTATAGTTTCGACCAAGTTTCGGGCGGTCCCATTGCGGCAAAAGTTGATTTTGAACTTCCCGACGGAATCGAAAAAGTCGGTGGATTGATGGTTCGTCGAGGCGTGGTTGAAGAATATTATGATGATATTTTCGGAATAAACATTCGTCAATTTAACACACAGACACTATGGGCTCAAGATTTCAAAGTAACCAAAGATATTGAACCGAGTGAAATTAAAGTAACGTATAGCTACCAACTCTGCAAGGACGACGGATACTGTCTGAACCCATTTCCCGAAGAGTTTATAGTGAACATTCCTGCATACACCATTCAAAAAAAAGTTGAAAATGTGCCCGAAAAGAAAACAGAACAAATCGACACGGCACAGATTGACACAACAACGCAAGAACCTGTCAACCAGGACACAGTAATTCATTCAGACACGGCAAATGCAATCGAAGAAACAATTATACAACAAGCGGAAGCTCCCCAAACAGAAAACCGTTCGCTTTGGATGATTTTCCTGTTGGGATTCTTGGGTGGAATTCTTGCGTTCCTTACACCGTGCGTATTCCCAATGGTTCCGATGACGGTAAGCATGTTCCTAAAACGGGACAAGCAGCATGCCCTCCGCGACGTGCTTATTTATGGACTTTCCATTGTTGTGATTTTTGTTGCATTGGGATTGTGCATCACATTGCTGTTTGGCGTTGACGCACTCAACAAACTTTCCACAAGCCCTGCATTCAACATGGTGTTCTTCATTGTGTTCGTTGTTTTTGCAATTTCGTTTTTCGGCGTGTTCGAACTTATGCTGCCAACAAGCTGGATAAACTATTTTGACCAAAAAGCCGATTCTTCCAAAGGATTTTTGAGCATATTCTTTATGGCGTTTACACTGGTTTTGGTGTCGTTCTCCTGCACCGCTATGATTATCGGAACGTTGCTTGTGGAATCTGTCGTATCGGGTTCTTTAACAGGGCCAATGATTGGCATGTTGGGCTTTGCCATTGCACTTTCGCTTCCGTTTATCGTATTTGCCGCGGTGCCATCGTTGCTGTCATCGCTCGCAAAATCGGGAGATTGGATGAACGACGTGAAAATTTCGCTGGGATTCATTGAATTAGGATTTGCAATGAAATTCATTTCCAAAGCCGACTTGGTTGCCGGCTGGGGTATACTTCCACGTGATTTATTTATTGGTATCTGGATTTTATTATCAATTATATGGGGGTTGTGTATTCTTCGTGTGATTTGTTTAGGTCACTGCACACGAAAACCATTGTCAAAACAAAGAATAGGTGTTGCCATCGTGATTTTTGCATTTACCCTCTATCTTATCCCTGGATTTCTTGGAAAACCGCTTGACCTTATCAGTGGCTGGTTGCCGCCAATGAGTACGCAAAATATTCATATTCTATCGGATGCAGAAGAATCAACAACGAAAACCGATAAAAAATATGCCGATTTATTCCATTCTCCTTACGGAATTGACGGTTACTACGATTACGAAGAAGGTTTGGAACACGCAAAAGCGGAAAACAAGCCTATTCTATTGGACTTCACAGGTTTAGGCTGCGAAAACTGTCGAAAAATCGAGATGAACGTCTGGGCGAAACCAGAAATTCTCGACATTATAAAAAATGATTATGTGCTCATATCTCTTTACCTCGATTCGCGCGAGCCGCTTGACAGTTCGCTCGTACGTGAAGAGACATACGGAGGCAAGACATACAAAATCAAAACTGTGGGCGAACATTGGAGCATTTTCATGATGAAAAATTACCATGGACTTATGCAACCATATTATGTTTTGCTTTCACCCGATGGAGAAAAACTCTGTGAGCCAATCACATACGACGACGCAAAAGATGTTTCCGCATATAAAGCATTTTTGGAAACTGGTTTACAAAAGATGAAACAAAAATGAAAAAACATGTTTTACAAGTAATACTCATAGTTATGGGGATTTTCTCTTTAAACTTTTCAAGTTCAAACACTTGCAGTGTTTATAAAAGCACTTCAAGTTATAATAGCGATATTATCTGCACGCTGAAAGACGGCAAAATTTATAAAAAAACATCCACCTATTCCAGCGACGTTCTTGTTACTATCTCCAATGGTAAAATCTACAAGGGAACCTCAACGTATAGCAGCGATGTGCTTTACTCCATTTCCGACGGAAAAATCTACAAAGGAAATTCCACTTACAGCAGCGACGTAGTCTGCACCATCCAAGACGGGAAAATGTACAAAGGAAATTCTTCGTACTCCAGCGATATTATTTGCAATTGGAACGACGGCAAAGTCTATCGTGGAACCTCATCATACAACAGCGACGTACTTTATACATTGAGCGATGCTGTCACAATTGCAGAGTTTTTTGCAATTTGGCACGTAGTGAATTATGTGTATTAAAGAAAAACAGCATTTTGAACTTCATTCTTGCGCAAAATCAAAACTACCATAAATAAAAATTTGTTACATTTGTATTCTAAAAATTTACAAAATGGCTGTTCAGATTGACGAAATCGATAAAAAGATATTAAAATTGTTGTCTTCCGACGCACGAATCCCATTTCTTGAAATTGCACGTAATTGTGGCATTTCGGGAGCTGCTATACATCAAAGAGTTAGCAAATTGGAAGATTCCGGATTAATAAAAGGCTCCTGTTATTTAATGAACGAAACGGCGCTGGGCTACACAACCTGCGCATACGTTGGCGTACATTTTGAAAAAGGTGGCGTATATAGAAGTGTATTGGAGGAACTAAAGAAAATCAAGGAAGTGGTTGAATGTCACTACACTACAGGAAATTTGGG
>JAFZOY010000053.1 GCA_017552705.1 Bacteroidales bacterium | reverse complement strand
TCAAGGATAAAGAAGATTTCAAAAAAACTATGAAATGGGTGATAGCATTCTTTGTATTTATCATTCTTGTATCAATCCTTTGCGAATTAGCTCAATAAAATCCACAAAACCCATAATCCCCAAATTCCTATAACTTTGAGGGAATGATATAGTTTTCCGCACATAAAGACCATTATATTTCGTACAAATTTGTATCTTGTCAAAGTTTTAATAAGGGCGTATGAATCTAAAAAAGTGTATACTATGTTTTATAACGTTGATTTCCATCACCGTATCGTATGCACAAACCATAACTTACTCTGCCTCAAACAAATCACTCCCCGATGTTCTTCACGATTTGGAGCAAATCAGCACCTATAGATTCTCGTACAACAGCAATATTATCCAAGCCGACAAAACTGTCACCGTCACGTTCCACAACGCAACAATCGAGGCTTGCATGTCAAAAATCCTTTCAAACAACTACAACTACTCCATTGTTGGTAATCAGATTATTATAACCGAATGAAAACAACAAACTTCCGTTCAACCCAAACGAACGCCGCCCCAAACGCAACAAAAAGAAAAAACAATAGTTGTGTACGATACCGTGCAGGTTATAGACCATATTACAATTTATGATACTATTATAGAGAAAAAGCAAGTTGTTGATACTCTGCAACATGTGGAAGTCATCACCCAACAACGATACGTTACGAGCAACCTACACACGGGAAGAAACTGCATAACGTTTGCTCTGCAATCAGGGCCATTATCAAATGCCATTTTATTCTACAACGGTGGAAAATATGCGGAATCGTTGCGATACAACCACACACAGGCTCTCAGTTGCAACGCACAATTTGCCGTTACCTACAAGCATAAACGATTCCTAACACACGTTGGCGCGGAATATTACAACTTTAGACTTGGCAGTTCCTATACCGCAACAGCGCACAAAAACGAACCGAATGCATACTATACCGACACTCTTTGGTATTGGAGATATTTTGAAACATTCAGTTATTACAAGTTTTCAGATAATGGTGATTCTGTGAAAGTTACAGCACTTGATTCAACCTATACTTTCAATGTGGTACACCATCAGAAAAAGATTGAGGAAACCACTACGACAAACTCCACACTATCGTGGCACTATGTCACCATTCCTATTGGTATCGGGTATCATTTCACTCCTACCAGCACTTTTGCCGTACAACCTTTTATAACACTCAACACCATGTTGTTAGTTTCCAGCCGTGGAGAAATCATATCTGATTCTGGAAACGAGACCTATTCCCTTTCGAATATATTAAAACCTATAACATTCTCTGGTACAATCGCTTGTAAAGTTTTATATGCCATAGAAAAAGAAATTGCCGTTTCTATCCAACCCTATCTGATGGTCACACCATCAGTTTTCCGAAAAGAACAGATTGGAGTCCAAGGACTTATAACAAATTTTGGCGTAACGTGGGGCATCAATTATACGATACCGTATGACAAATTTTAACAAAATATGTGTCGCGATACTATCTTCAACCATCGCTTTAAGTTGCATGGCGCAAAGAACGTATTTTTCAGGAGGATACGCATATTCTGTTTACATTTGTAACACGAAAAAAATCCAATCGTGGGGCGATAATTACTACGGTCAATTGGCACGTTCCACAAGCAGCGACAACGCACTTACTCCAGGCGAGGCTCCCAATATCGAAAACATTGTAAGCATTGATGCCGGACTTGGCGCAGTATGCTGTGCGCTGACTTCGGCGGGAAACGTGCTTACATGGGGACATAATTTTTCAGGCGAATTGGGCATTGGCAAGGATTGCCCCGGCATTTGTCAGACGAATGAGGCAGACACCGTACTGGGCGGCGAAACAGGCACGCACTATCTTGAAAACGTCGTGGCGATTTCCGTTGGTCAAATGCATATTTATGCCCTACTCGCAAGCGGCGAGGTAGTTGCTTGGGGAAACAACGACTATGGGCAACTCGGCGATGGAACAACAACATCGAAAAATGAACCTGTGTATGTAAAACAAAACGAATCCACACGCTTGTCGGACATTACCATGATTGCAGCTGGCGGAAACCACGGCTATGCGCTCACAAGCGAAGGAAATGTGTTTGCTTGGGGCGATAACCAAGCAAACCAATTAGGGTGCGGAGATTCTGAAAACCATTACTATCCACAATTAGTTATTGATAAAAATAAAAATCCAATAACAAACATTGAACAAATTGACGGTGGACGGTTATTTGGACTGATGCTTCAACGCAACAAAATGGTATATGGAGTTGGTGCCTATAAAGGTACGCACATCGATAAAAACGGCATACATTACCGCACGCTCACGTATGCCGAAAATGTTACCGGCGGCGAAACGCCCACGTATTATTTGGAAAATGTGGAAGCCGTTTCCGCCGGATTCTCACACGCAATGGCTCTTGTAAACGAAAACGGGACAAAACGCGTGGTTTCGTGGGGCGACAACAGATTCGACGATTTGTCGCAAAGCACAGGAGGACAAATTGGAAACGGCAACATCACAACAAATCAATTCTACGCCCCAGTATATATGAAAACCTCCTCTACCTCAATCATTTCGGGAGTCGTACGGATTTCTGCTGGTTGTGGAGTTTCGTATGTTGAAACATTCAACGAAAACACCAACGAAAACCTATTCTATATTTGCGGATGCAATACCAACGGGCAATTGGGGCTCAACGACAAATCCGACAGATATTACCTCACAAAGGTGCGCAACATTTGTGAACCCTATTGCGGTTCCTATTCGTTAGGAAAAAATAAAACGCTCTGTACCCCAATCTATTACGAATTACAAACTCCGTTTCCGACCACGCAGTTTAGTATTAACTGGTTCAAAAACAACATTTTAACAGACAATACTTCAAGTATTTATACAGTTACCGACACAGGGACATACCGCATACACATAGCCGATTTGTCGGGCGATTGCCCCGATATTGAAAGTGAAGTGACATTCACTGCCAAAGAGCCCAAATTCAATATGTTACACACTTCGTTTTGCGGCTCTGATATAGAATTCAAAGTTGTTGGCGACGGGACATTCAATTGGTACAAAACCTACAATGGCGAGAAAATCGGCTCTGGAAACACGCTTACCGCCTCGAAATCCGATTGCGAGGAACTCTTCATCAACCAACGCTATCAAGTATGGGTAGAACAAGAAAACGAATGTCAACCGATTCCGTTTCAAAGCGTGCGAAATTGTTCATGCGACATTCCTGCACCGCCCAAAATCGACACTGCATTTTGTTACAACAAAAAAACTGACATACAAATATCTGGCGACAGCATTGTATGGTATGCCGATGAATTATGTAAAAATCCGATTCTTTTAAACAACACTATCAGTATCAACCACAACGAGATAGACATAATTACTTTATACACTACTTCAATATCTGGACGATGCGAAAGCGAAGCCTCGGAAGTGAAAATTTTCACCTATTACTGCGAGCCGTGGTACACCGTTTCAGGCAATGTGGTTGACGATTCTGGGCAACAAATCGCCAACGCCAAGGTGTTTTTATTCTGCAACGAATACCCTACTGCCGTGGATTCCTGCACAACCGATGAAAACGGTGAATTTACACTTACCACGCAATATTGTTTAGGAAAAATATTGGTGACATCGTTGGTTTCGCCCTATGAAGAAACGTGGGCAGGAAACACCATCAAGGAACAAAGTGCGTATAACTTTGAAATAGACGCAACTATCAAACATCTCACGATTACACTGCAATCATCCAAATCGGCGATAGAATCGCTTTTGCCGCAATCTATTTGGGAGAACGGCGATAAGGCACACATTTACACAATTGAAGGACGGAAAATTGATTCATTTGAAATCGAAAACAAACCATTCTCCTATTTGCACACATATTCCATTCCAATACTTGTAGTGGTATTCGACAAAGCAGGCAAATCGTACAGTTTTGTGAGTATCAAATAATTACAGGAACCGCATTTCAACACGACGGTTTTGCGCACGTCCTTCCTCAGTGTCGTTTGTGGTCGCAGGCTTGGTTTCGCCATACCCAACCACGGTAAACAACGAGGCATCGCAGCCCTCTTTGACCAAAAACGCTTTTACCGCCTCTGCCCGTCTCATAGAAAGAGCCATATTGTAGTCATCTTCCCCATTGCTGTCAGTGTGGCCGGCGATTTCCACACGCAGATTGTTTGCCGCTATAATCTTTGCCACACGGCGCAATTCAGGAATGGAATACGGCAACAAATCGCTTTTATCGGTATCGAAAAACAGATTGTTCAAACGAACGGACGCCTTTTGTTCCTTCATTTCCTTAAACGAAGTAACCACAATGTCTTTAGAAACCGTCTGTGCCGTTTTTTCATTCGTCAAGTCGATATTTTCCGACTGAGGATAATAGCGTTCGTCATCGACATAATATCCATACATTTTTCCATTAGGAAGAACCGTAAAATATTGACCGTCAACAGGATTCGATTTTGATTTTTCTATAATGTCACCCGACGACAAATCTTCCCAAATTATCTGTGTTTCAACAGCTTTACCTTGATTATCGGTGATTTTTCCAGTGATATTCACAACAGCCTCCGGACGATATTTCTCGGGAATGGTAATCATATACAAATCGTTTTGTTTTGCCCCCGTTTCGCGTGCCGCATAATAAAAATCCTTGCCGTTTGGCGCGATCCGATATCCCCAGTTCTCCTCCGACGTATTGATTTCCTTGCCCAAATTGATTGGTTCGCTCCAGCAATCCCAACAGGTATCAGCCAATCGCGTAGAAACAAACACATCAAGATTTCCAAGCCCGCCATGTCCATCGGAGCTGAAATACAGTGTTTTCATATCGTGATGAAGAAACGGACTCCGCTCAACGTACATCGTGTTGATTGTCGGTCCTAAATTGATTGGCTTGCTCCATCCTTTGTCCGTTTTCAACGAAACGTAAATATCTGATTGATGGTGAATTGCGCCATGGTACACGCCTAAATTAGCATTTTGGCGTGTAAACAAATTATAGCCTTCTTCCCGAACCGAGGCAAAAATAATCGCATTGCCGTCACTCGTAATCATAGCATCGGCCGACCATTTTGCATTATTGATTTCATCGGAAACATTCACACCCTGCTCCCAACCATAACTACCTTTTTCCGAAGAATAAATCACACCTTCCTTAAAATACAACATTTTCGTGCCATCGGTGCTGATGCTTATCACCGCTTCGTTGGTGGTTGGCATCGACAAATCCTTAAGCAACTTAGGCGTTCCCCATGCGCCATCGCCCATTTCCGAAACAAATATATCCTCGGATTTTCCGATATTGTCGGGACGATTCTTGCCACAGAAATAAAGATAACGGTTATCGGCAGTTATAATCGGAGAATATTCCCCACCAACCTTGGTATTGATGTCTCCAGGAAATTCACGAACCGTGATTGTTTTATCTTCAGCCGCCGACAATAGTTGCAGTAAATTATTGATTCTCTTATCATTATTACCAAAATATGGTTGAAACGCCGATACGGTTTTGATGGCTTTTTTCCATTTTTTAGCAGCCACATCGTTTGAAATCAATTTTTGCAGCACCACAAACGCCCGTTCTTTCGGAGCAGCCATCTTAATATACTCCGTAAACAACCGATACGATTTAACCGAATCGAACGGTTCCATCAACTCCAACGCATCGCCTTTGCCTGCAATCTTGAAATCTTTGGCTATCAACGTATCCAAATACGTCCGCGGATACATATCAACGAACGTGTAGAGCGTATATGCCTCGCCATCTTGGGTGAATTCCTTGTAAAATTCGTACAACGCATATTCAAAATCGATTTCGCGGCTATATTCCACCGTTTTCTGCATCAACGGCAAATCATGTTGCTGTTTTGCAATCGCCATCATTTTCCGCAATGCGGGCACTACCAGAGGGCTGCTGGGATTTGCCTTAACAAACTGCTCATAATCGTGGTACGTACCCCCTTTTGATTTTTCCGAAAAAATCCTTGTTACGTACTTTTGTTGAATATCGGTAACATATTCACTATTTGGATAGTTTTTCAGAAAATTCAAGAACGCCTCTGCGTTATTCTTTTTAATGGTTTCGTCGTATGCCAATTTATCACGGCGTTTCACCGCCAAAGGAGCTTCGTTGGCCTCTGGATACAACGAAATGAAATCCTGATAGGCAGCTATGGTATTTGTCCGTTGAGCTTCCGCATAAGCCAATGAATTTCTGTACGTTACGACAGATTCCTGTAATACCGTCGATGCTTTTTTATACTTTTTCAGAAACGTGTTGCAAACATCCACAGAATTGGAGTGTATCGCAATGTCAAACAATCGTTGGCACACGGAATCCAAATCTTTCTGCACCTTTTTAGGCGTGACGAATTTCGAGTACCGTTCACGTTCCGCCGGCGACAATTTACTCAACTCATTCTTTGCGGTCAATAAGTACGTGTAAGCCTTGTCGTAATCGTATTTTCCGTACTTTTCATCAGCATACATCAAGCCTGCAATGTGGTTATACACAACATCTTTGGGGTCTTTCTGCAATCCAGGCAACACTTTTTTCTCCAATTTATCCCATTCGTTTGCCTTATATTGCTTATACAGAGCATCTTGCGGAAACGCAAACAATGCACACAACACGAACGAAATAATAACCGCAAGTTTTCTCATACACCTATTGTTTTATCAACGAAACTTCTTCATCAACACCATCAGTATTTCCACCCAACGAATCCACGCTTGTGGAGTCGATTTTCGGAACATACACCGTATAGCACGAATATGGACGGTTCTTCAAGCCTTTCATGTGTCGAGGGAAACGTCCCCTATACTGGGCAAAAGCCGAATCGTTTATTACCTTTTCCATAAACAAACCATACATCGGCAAGGCAGTCCGACCGCCCTCGCCCAACGACGATGTTCTAAAATGCACGCAACGTTCCTCAGCACCAACCCACGAACCAACAACCAAATGTGGCGTAACTCCTACAAACCAACCATCGGAATAATTTGACGATGTACCTGTTTTTCCGCCAAAATCCGTATCGTGGGCAAACAATTTGTAACTAAACAAATTCTGAGTTGTTCCATACGGCTCACGCAACGAAGCAATAAACATCTGCTGCATAAGGAACACCGTGACCGAATCCAGAATTTTCTCTCTTTCAGGTTCGAACGTACGCAGAACGTTTCCATTCCTATCTTCGATTCGTGTAACAAACATTGGTTCAACACGATAGCCAGAATTCAAAAGCGGACAATACGCATCGGTAAGTTCCAAAAGCGTCACATCGCTCGAACCCAAGCAAATCGACGGCACCGTATCGAGCGGCGACTTGATACCCATTTGGTGAGCTTGGTTTATAACCGTTTCAATACCAATATTTTGCGTCAGTTGCACACTAATAGTATTCAACGAATGCGCAAACGCATATTTCAAGCCTACATTTCCGCCCACATACGTTCTATCAGCATTTCGAGGCACCCACGACTTCTTCTCGCCTTTTTCCACATAGTTGATGGTTATCGGCATATCGAACAAGCTATCGCACGGCGACCATCCATTTGCCATTGCAGCCGTATATACAAACGTTTTGAACGACGAACCCGGTTGGCGCATAGAACGCACATTGTCATATTTGAAATGATTGTAATCCAACCCGCCAACATACGCCTTTATAGCTCCTGTTTCGGGTTCTATGGCAACCAAACCCGTATGAAGCAGGCGTTTCAGATAATTTGTGGCTTCAACGAAACTGCACACCGTATCAATGTCGCCTTTCCACGAAAACAACTTTTGGGCACGTTTTTCGTTAATGTAGTAGTCAATGGAATCCTGATTTCCTTTATATTTCGCACTCAGACGGCTATAGTACCACGATTTACGAATCACATTTTCAAGAAAATTCGGAATTTCCTTTTTATTGCCGTCAATCCACGGATTCTGGTTTTTCCAGTGTGCATCGAACTGTTTCTGAACCCGTTTCATATTCTGCTGCATAGCCTCTTCCGCATACAACTGCATGTCGTAGTTCAACGTCGTGTAGATTTTCAGACCATCAGCAAAAATATCCAGCTCATTTTCCTTGAGCCACGGTTTCAAATAGGCATACACTGCCTGACGGAAATAATTCGCAATGCCCTCGATTGGCGATTCCACCTTATAATTCAAGGTAATCGGTTCGTGCGACACCGTTTCGTATTCTTCGGCGGAAATCACCCCATCGCGTTTCATGATGCCAAGCACCACGTTGCGTCGGCCCAACGAACGGTCGGGATTCAACACAGGACTATATGCAGTTGGTGCCTTCAACATACCAATCAACACCGCACATTCGTTTGCGTTCAACTCCTTTGGTTCCTTATTGTAAAACGTTTTGGCAGCCGCCTTGATTCCATACGAATTACTACCAAAATCCACCGTATTGAAATAGAGCGTCAACAGTTCCTGCTTGTTGAAATTCATTTCGATTCGAACCGCAGAAATCCACTCCTTCGACTTGACCACGAACATTTTCACCCCGGGAATCTTTCCCAAAAGCCCGTGGTCTTGTTTTCTCGTCTTAAACAAATTTTTCACCAACTGCTGACTAATCGTACTACCGCCACGAGGATTTCCGTTCAACATGTCCTTAAACACCGGCAGCAACGCCTTGAAATCAATACCATGATGTTCGTAGAATCGAGTATCTTCAGTTGCTATCAACGTTTTTATGAGCAAGGGCGACAAATCCTCGTATGCCACAGGCGTACGGTTTTCATAGAAAAATTTACCAATAAGCCGCCCGTCTTCAGCATACACCTCGGAAGCAACACATTGTTGCGGATTCTTCAACTCCCGAATTGAAGGAGAATAGCCAAATAAATTAAACAAATTCACCTCGACAGCCGAAACATAGCAAACCAACAATAAGCAACAAAACAAAAACCAACGAAAAACCTTTACATACATTGGTTTTCCTTTTGCGCCAAACCAACGGAAGAATGCCACCACAGCCTTCCAAGCGATTTTTCCATTTTTCTTACAAAGTTCCCACATATCTTTATTTTTCAAGGTATTTCTTTATGTCGTTTAATTTATTCAAAGCCTCAATTGGCGTAAGATTGTTGATTTCTATTCCAAGCAATTCATCGCGGATTTGCGACAACACAGGATCATCCAGTTGGAAAATGTTCAACTGGTACCCTTCCCTCGTCTGCTCAATTTCCTTCAACGGTTTCGTTAGCGCTTTTGTGTTCTCGCTGCTTCCCTCAAGCTCTTTCAAAATCTTATCGGCACGTTGCACCACCGACTTCGGCATACCCGCCATTTTTGCCACATGAATACCAAAACTATGTTCACTGCCACCTGGCACAAGTTTCCGAAGGAAAATCACCTTCTGGTTTTGCTCACGCACGGAAACATTGAAATTCTTCACACGCGGGAATGATTTTTCCAATTCGTTCAGTTCGTGGTAGTGAGTCGCAAACAATGTTTTTGGTCTCGCCGTCGGACATTCGTGCAGATATTCCACAATCGACCACGCAATAGAAATGCCGTCGTAGGTGCTGGTTCCTCGTCCCAATTCATCGAACAGTACAAGACTATTGCTTGTCATATTATTCAAAATATTGGCAGCTTCGTTCATCTCAACCATAAACGTTGATTCCCCCTGCGAAATATTATCCGACGCACCAACACGGGTAAACACCTTATCGACCACACCCATAGTCACGGCTTTGGCAGGGACAAAACAGCCCATCTGCGCCATCAGCACAATCAAGGCAGTCTGACGCAGCAACGCCGACTTTCCTGCCATATTCGGTCCTGTGATGATAATAATCTGCTGTTTCTCATTATCCAAATACACGTCGTTGTCAATATACTTTTCGCCGGGAGGCATTTCCGTTTCTATCACAGGATGGCGACCATTTTTAATATCCAGCACCATAGAATCGTTTATCTCTGGCCGTGCATAATCATTTGACAATGAAACAGATGCAAACGAGAACAAACAATCAATTTGTGCGACAATGCTTGCATCAAGTTGTATTGTTTCAATATATTGTGTGATACTCTGAACGAGATTCGTATAAATCTGCTGTTCTATTTCAAGAATACGCGATTCAGCGCCAAGGATTTTCTCCTCGTATTCCTTCAATTCCTCAGTAATATAGCGTTCCGCCCCGACCAACGTCTGTTTGCGAATCCAATCCGAAGGAACCTTTTCCTTGTGCGAATTCCGTACCTCTATATAATAGCCGAACACATTATTGAAAGCCACTTTGATTTTTGGGATTCCCGTCCGTTTTTCCTCTCGTTCCTGCATTTTCAGCAGATAATCCTTGCCATTATACGCAATATCACGAAGTTCATCAAGTTCCTGATTTACACCAGAATTGATAATATTTCCTTTGTTTACGGCATTTGGCGCATCGGGATTGATTTCCTTTAAAATCCGTTCCCGAAGGGCATCGCAGGAATTAAGTTGGTGGGCGAAAGCCTGTAAGGTCTCATTTTCCGATTCAGAGCACAATTTTTTCATCGGCACAATGCCTTCCAACGTCCGTTCCAGCTGAAGAATTTCCCTTGGTGTGATTCTGTTGGTTGCCACCCGTGCAATGATTCGCTCCAAATCGCACATCGACGACAGTTGGCACGAAAGTTCCTCTATCACATCGGGTTGTTCCACAAACGACTGCACCACATTCAAACGGGCATTGATATCGGCGATTTTCCGCAACGGAAGAGCTATCCAACGGCGAAGCAAACGAGCTCCCATAGATGTTTTGGTCTGGTCGAGAACCGAAAGCAACGTTTTTGCACCTTGATTTTCGGAGCCGAACAATTCAAGATTCCGAATCGTGAACTTATCAAGCCACACGTGGGTTTCCATATCAATACGGGCAATATTTCTGATATGGCTCGTACGTTTATGTTCCGTTACATCAAGATAATGCAAAATCGCACCCGCGGCAATAATCGCCTGAGGCATCTCATTGATACCAAATCCTTTCAGCGACGTGGTTTCAAACTGAGCCAAAAGTCTGTCGTGGGCGGCCTCCGAGGTAAAAATCCAATCGTCGAGTTTCGAGGTGCAGATATTTTCCCTATACAGATTTTCTTTATACCATCGTTCCTGTTCCCGATTGAACAACAATTCCTTAGGCTGAAAACCATTCAAAAGTTTTTCAACATAATCAAC
>JAFZOY010000052.1 GCA_017552705.1 Bacteroidales bacterium | reverse complement strand
GTTACATTTACGTATGGAGAAGGCGGTTGGTCGCAAAACACATATTCCGCTTCCGAATGGAGCAAGATGGAAGCGAACGGTGCGGTGTTTCTTCCTGCTGCGGGCGGCCGTCTCGGGACGGACGTGAGCAGCGTTGGTTCCTACGGCGGCTATTGGTCGAGTTCGGCTTACGACAGCAGCGGCGCCAGCAATCTGGACTTCTACAGCGACGACGTGTACACGTACAACGGCTACGACCGCTACTGCGGGCGCTCTGTCCGCCTTGTGCGTGGTGTTGAGGAATAATGCGTAATGCTTAATGCGCAATGCTTAATGCGCAATGCTTAATGCGAAATGCGTAATTGGGAGATTTCTCGCTGTCGCCTAAATGACTGGGCTGGTGGGGAATAAAGGACAGAAAGGAGAAAATGGCTCTGCCATTTTCTCCTTTCTTTTTTTCCTCTCTCGATGGCGTCGTCATTCCGCAGCCGCAGGCAAGGAATCTGCTGAGCTCCCCCCTTTTTTTGTGAATATGGTGCAGGACAATCCAAAATAAACATTACTTTTGTCCAATAAAATCGCAACTAACTATGGCAAAGATTACGGTACAAAACACGGAAATTACAATTGTAACAGTTAACGAATCAGATTATATTTCGTTGACTGACATTGCAAAACACAAGTCAAATGAGCCAGCGGCAGTTATTGGCAATTGGATGAGAAACAGAAACACCATAGAATATTTGGGACTATGGGAAACACTTTATAACCCGAAATTTAAACCCCTCGAATTCGAGGAGTTTAGAAAACAGGCAGGTCTCAATGCGTTTACATTATCTCCACAAAAATGGACAAACACAACGGATGCAATTGGAATTGTCTGTAAATCTGGTAGATATGGTGGTACCTATGCACATAAAGACATAGCTTTCAAATTTGCCAGTTGGATTTCGGTCGAGTTCGAATTATATGTAGCCATGGAATTTCAACGTTTAAAGGCGGAAGAACAAAAACAAATAGGCTGGAATATTAAGCGTGAACTTTCAAAAATCAACTATCATATTCACTCCGACGCAATCAAACAGAATCTTGTCCCTCCAGAACTCACAAAAGACATGATTAATAAGATTTATGCGTCGGAAGCCGATATACTAAATATGGCGTTATTTGGCATGACGGCACAAGATTGGCGGCTTGCCAACCCTGAAGCCAAAGGCAATATGCGAGATTATGCCACAATAAACCAATTGATTTGCCTGTCGAACATGGAAAATATTAATTCCATATTTATCAATGAAAATATTCCGCAAAGCGAACGTCTGCTAAAACTCAACAAAATCGCCATTCAACAAATGCACATTCTGCAAAATGTTGAAAGCAAGAAGGTTCTGAAGGAATGAAAACCTAAAAACTGAGATTTATTTTTGTGAATGTTGAGGGAGAAACGGTAAAGGTTGTGAAATAATGCGTAATGCTTAATGCGAAATGTGTAATTGGGAGATTTCTCGCTGTCGCTCGAAATGACGGGGCTGGTGAGTAATCAAAGGGTAAGAAAGAGGCTGCCAAAACTTTTTGGACAGCCTCACTGATACAATAATCTATTCTTTGTATTTCTTGAATTTCAAAGCCTTCAACAATAGGTTAGGCAATGGTTTCTGCGGGTCGCGTCCTTTGAGTTTCAGGGCATACCATTTTGTGATAGGAATTTTGTATGCTTCGGTAAATTCTATCAGTGTGCCGCCCATATCTTCAATGTAGGCAAACATTCCCGATGAGTCGCCCATGTCAAAGTCTTGACCGTTAAGCACTTCGAGCGTGTCAACGGTAAATGGATATCCTTTCTCCTTGCAGACTTTGCGGAGCACGTCAACGCCTTGTACGTCAAAACAAAGGTGAATAAAACCACGGTCGCCCCAAAAACGTCCTTCAAACATTTTCTTCGGCTCACGATCTGTTACTTCCACAAGTTCTATCTCGCTGGCTCCGAAAATTTTACCAAATCCGCCTATACGTTCTTCGGAATGACGGAGCAACAATCTCTTGAATGAATTGTTTCCTCCTGGAACAAATGAAAAATCGTCACAAACGGCTGATTCAGTATTGTAAACTTCTATGTCGTAGCCGAGAATGTCTTTGTACAAGTCTTTGGCTTTTTCAATGTCAGGCACGCCAATTACCGCACCAACCGAAAGTCCTGTGATTTTCCCTTCGTCTTTGAATTTTCTTGCATCGAAAACTACTTGGAAATAGTTTCCAAATGGGTCTTGCAACCAGAAATATTTTTCGCCTTTCGGGTCGGTTACCATCTCCGATGTTTTAGTGCCGTCGGTTTTTGCCTTGAAAAATGCCTGTGCTTTCTCAAGATTGTCGGTTTTTATTTTTCCTGCGAAAATACCCAAATCGCCCAATTGAATGTCGAACAACGGTTTTGTTGATTCGTGCGATTTATATTGCCAAATCTCGAATCCGCCGCCGCCTTGCAAGCTAACGGCCAAAATGGCATGACGGCGATGGGGAACACCGCCTGTGTAACGAAGCATATATTTCGCTTCGGAATCATCGTCAAGAATTTTTATATCGGCACCAAAATTTTCGCGGTACCATTTCCATGCAACATTGACATCGGTAACGCCGACGCCCAATTGCTCCATTCCTCGTATATAGTATTTGTCCATAGTTTTATGTTGGATTTATTTTTGTTGCTAATATATGAAAAAGAGACGGGATTTTTCTATAAATCTGAACCATAATCAGTTCTGATTTTCCCACCAATAGTTCGTGTTTTTTCTTTGCCATGCCTTTAAGGATGCGTTTTGCGCACGTTGTGGCGTCAAGTCCTTTGGCCTGGCCTGGATCCATTTCTCCATGTGGCGTGCCGTCTTCCGTCAGTGCCGACAGCGAAATGTCGGTATTGATACGTCCCGGCGATATAATAGTGACCGCAATGTTTTGTTTGCGTGTTTCAATATCCAATGCCTCGTAGAATCCGTAGATTGCATGTTTTGCCGCACAATACGCAGAACGTTGCGGAAATCCGAAACAACCTGAAATACTGCTTGTTACGGCAATATGGCCAACCCCATTTTGTATCATTTGTGGAAGAACGGCTTTGGTAATGATAATGGAACTGAAATAATCGATTTCCATTATTTTTCTGTCGTTTTCTATAGGTGTTTCAATCGTGAGTGAACGTTGGCTTATGCCGCCGTTGTTTATCAGAACGTCTATCTTGCCATAAATGGTGATGGCTTCCTGTGCTTTTTCAGCCAAAGTATCGGTTTGTTCCAAATCGAGAGGGAATACGGTGCATTTTGCCCCATTTTTCTCGCATTGTTGTGCAATCTCGGTCAGTTTTTCAATCCGTCGTGCCGACAAAATGAGCGAAACGTCCGAAATTTCGGAAAAGGCGAGGGCAAGTTCTTTTCCGATTCCGCTCGAAGCACCTGTAATCCAAATGATTTTGTCAGCAAAATATGTACGAGGATTCGCCATTAGTAATTTTTGTAAATCATTTCGAGGATTTTCGCCTGTTTTTCCTTCATGTTGTAGTCAGTGTCGAAAAATCCGTTGAACATCACACAAAAAGAAACCATTTTTCCCGATTTTGTTTCCATATAGCCAGCCATGTTGCGTACGCCCGTCATGGAACCTGTTTTTGCGTGGATTTTGTCAACTAAATTCGCCGGAAATGGGAAAGAGCGGAGCGTACCGTTTCGGCCTGATGTCGGCAGACTTTTGTAGAACGCTGAATTGAAACCGCCTGCCGCATTGAATTCTTTCACCAAAAATTCCGACATGTGGTTCGCGTTGATTAGGTCGGTTCTCGATAGTCCGCTACCGTCGTACAAAGCAGCACCGCCAGATTTCATATTGAGTTTCTTGAAATATGCCATAACTGCCAAAGCTCCGTCGGAGAATGTTCCAACACCCGTTTGCTTGTATGCGAGATATTTGATAAGATGTTCAGCGTAGTTGTTGCTGCTGTAATAGTTCATTATCGCCACAATATATTGAAGTTGAGGCGAATAAATCTCCTTTAGCACGGTGATGTTCGTACTTCTTTTGGAAATACGGTATTCGTGGGTGTATTGCACCAAACCTTTTTTGAAAAATGCTTGGTGAAGTTCCATACCTAATACATCAGGTGGCGAAGGCATAGCGCTTCGTACAATATATTCGTTACGGTTTGGAGGAATATATCCTGTGATTTTCACCAATTGGTCGTCGGCATGCGAATGAAGCATCGCAATAGAATCGCCGCTTGTTCCAGCAAGAGAAACATTCGTGTTTTCCGTACTGTCGGTCAAGCCAGTGATTTCACCTTCATTTCCTGTACGAATGCTAACTTGGAAGATGTTGTCTTGATATGAAACAGGGAATACGCCAGCGGCGTAGTCTTTTCCGTAGTCATCGAACAACCACGTTTTAGGAATAGCTTCTTTTTCATCTTTATACAAAGAACAATCAATCACAACACGACCACGTATTTTTTCAATACCTGCATCTTTTACTGTTTTAACAATTGTGTCGATAAACGATTTTGTTGATGGGAAAAATTTAGAGCCGGTAGTCGGATCGCCGCCGCCAACCACAACTATATCGCCGGTAAGAGTTCCGTTTTTCTCGATAGTTCCCGTATAGCCGATTGTGGTTTTGAATTGGAAGTCGTCGCCGAGATATGCAAGTGCAGCCGCCGAAGTGTAAAGTTTTACAATTGAAGCTGGAACCATGGAATGGTCGGCGTTGAATTGGGCGATAATATCGCCGTCGCTCATGTCGCGGACGCTCACTGCTACATTTGTATAGAAAAAGTTCTTCTCGTTCGAGCAGTACGAGTTAATGTCTTTTTGCATAGCATTCTGTGCCACCGCGCCAATGGCGAGGAGTACGAATGTGAGACTGATAAATAGTTTGTTTCTCATAGGCTAAAAGGTATATGATAAACTATATTCAACAAAATCCGCTTGACCGCAATTAGTTTTTAGGAACATTCCCATTGCAATCTTTTGTGAATCAAACGAATTCCATACAGGATAGAACTTGAATCCTACACGAGGAGCAAAAACTGCCTTGTACCACAATGATGGGTCTTTTTTTAGGAAATATGAACGGTAAAATGGGTCTAAAACCTTGATACCCAAATCGGTTACGAATCCAAATCTGTTGATGAGAAATTCGTGTCCAACGTGCAGTGACCATACCGTTGCTCCTAAATGTTGCAAGTGATTGTAATAATCGGTTAAATGTATGAATGTGTGGTAACTTTCATAGTAAGAGGCAGATACACCGAATTGAAAATCATTGATGTTCGTTACTTGTTTTGAAACGCCGACGTAAAGTTTGTAGATGTTGTAATTCGGTCCGTCGGTTGGATACACCGAGTGGGCCAATTCGTGTCGTCCCAATGAGATTGCTATGTTTTTCTTCCACGATAAATCCGTTTGCGGCAGCGTTTTTACTTTTGTCCCAGAACCTTGAAGTGTTCCCGGAGTGTAGGTGACACCAATTTTTGCGGTGATATCGTTCAGTCCCATATTAGGAATTGCAGTGTGTCCGTTTGAGAAATGCAGAAAACTTGAACCCACTTCCATTTGCCATTGAGGATGGAACTTAAACCATAATCCCAAGCCAATTTCGGTAATGTTGTTTATGTGTGAGCCAATAAGTTCGTTTGTGGGATTGTCGGTTTTGTCGTATGGTTTTGAAAACCAAGCGAATCCAGTACCGAGTTTGATTTGTACGCCAATGGATTTATCATTGAAAAATGAATAGTTCCAAGTCGGGTAGAAGGCATATACATTGCCAAGCACGTCTTTTTGCCCCAAAAATCCGATTAAGCCCGAAAATCCAATTTGCGGTTTGTAATACCAATTGAAAAAACTTCCAGGTTGCGTTCCTGTGTTCAATGTCCCTGTCAGCTGAATGTAGTTGGAACCGTTTTTGTTAGGTATATCTTTGGCTTTCAATACATTTCCGTGATGATAATTCAATGAAATATGCGGATTGATTGTTCCTCCTTCTGTCGGTTGTGCAACTTGTTCTTCCTTTTGTTGGGGCGATTCCGAAACTGTGCTTTCTTCAGAAGGTTGTACGAATTGAGTTTCTGGTTCTGCAACAGGCTGATATTCATCGGTTTCCTGTGCTGAAACAGATATGAAAATACAAATTGATATGGCAAGATAGATGATTCGTTCCACGATATATAATTTTTGTGCTAATATAAGCAAAATAAATGAATCACCTATACAAGATTTCAACCGATTTTACACATTAGTGTATTTTATCGGGAAATCTCATTCGTAAATAGTTGATTAAAAATTCCAATGTGCCGTCGATTCCTAATTTCGACACGTTTATCGAAAGGTCGTATGTTTTGGAGTCTCCCCACGTTTTGTTGGAATAAAAATTATAGTATGTCGCACGCTTTTTGTCGGCCTCGGTTAGTTTTGCTATGGCTTCTTCTTCACTGATATTCATTCGGTTAGCTATTCGTTTTGCCCGTTCTTCCTCTGATGCGTGAAGAAAAAAACTTACGCAGTTCGGATTGTCGCGGAGAATGTAGTCGGAGCAACGGCCAACGATAATGCAGGATTTTTCGTTTGCTAATTTTCTGATTGTTTCCGATTGCATTTGAAACAAGGTGTCGCCCGAAAGCATATTGTTTGTGAATGTTCCTAATCCTATGTTATCCAATATGTTGGAGGCAAATCCAAACAATGAGTTGTTTTTTTCGTCGTTGTGTTCGAAAAATTCAGGAGCAATGCCGTTTTCTTTTGCCGCCATCACTAGGAGTTCGCTGTCGTAATAATCAATGTTGAGCTTTTCTGCAAGCGCTTTGCCAATGACTCTTCCGCCACTTCCGAATTGCCGTCCGATGCTGATGATGATATTTTCCATGACTTTTATTTTTGTTTTTCTTCAAGAGAAAATGGTTTGTCCTGCAATGTTCTGAATTTTTTCATTTCTTTGGTCAAAAGGAATGTTGATAAAATCGTAGCCAATCCATCGGAAATCGGCATAGAAATCCATACTCCAAATGTTCCCAAATAATTAGGCAATATAGCTAAAAGTGGAATTAAAATCAATAATTGTCGTGATGCAGATAGCAAAACAGCAGTGGAGGCTTTTCCAATAGATTGGAAAAAGTTTGAGGCAACCATTTGGAAACCGACAACAGGGAAGAGGAGTACGGTCATACGTAACCCTATGATTGACTGACTGATAAGTTCTTCGTCATCGGTGAAAATCTGTACCAACAATCGTGGAATCCCTTCGCCGATGGCAAATGCGAATCCCATAACAATGGTCGCGTATATTATGGTAAGTTTCAGCACTTTTCTCACTCGGGAATAGATTTGTGCTCCGTAGTTGAAACCCGCAATTGGCTGCATACCTTGGTTGAGGCCCATTACTATTGTGGCAAACAGCATAACTAACCGGTTCACGATTCCGTATGCACCAACCGACATGTCACCGCCATATTTTGCTAACTGATTGTTAATGAGTATGATAATGATGCACGAACACGAATGTAAGGTGAATGGTGCCATGCCAATTGAAAGAATGCCGCCCGTAATTCGTTTGATAATGCGGAATGTACCTCGTTTGAAATGAAGAAAATTGTCTTTGTTTGCCAAGTGAATCAACACAATAATCAACGCCACGGTTTGGGCGAACACGGTTGCCAATGCGGCTCCGCGGATTCCCCAGTTGAATACGAATATGAAAATTGGCGCCAATGCTGCATTAATCACAACGGTTAACAGCGTGATTCTCATTGCTTTTTGTGGATAACCAGAGGCACGAATCTCGTTGTTCAATCCAAGGTATAAATGTGTGATAGGATTTCCGAGCAAAATTATCTGCATAAAATCCCGCGCATACGGGATTGTGTCTTCGCTTGCGCCGAATAAGTAGAGTAGTTCATCGATGAAATACAGCCCCAAAAACATCAGGGTGAAACCAAGTATCAGGTTGAGTGACACTACATTACCCAGCACTTTGGTTGCATCGTCGTAATCCTGTTGTCCCATTTTGATAGAGGTGAGCGTTGCGCCGCCAGCACCCACCATTGCGCCGAACGCAGCCGAGAGGTTCATAATCGGCATGGTGATTGCCAATCCCGAAAGAGCCAAAGCGCCTACGCCTCGTCCTATGAAAATGCTGTCGATTATGTTGTAAACCGACATTGCCATCATGGCTAAAATTGCCGGTCCCGAATATGCCAATAAAAGTTTTTGTAGATTCCCTCTCCCTAAAACCGCTGGTGAAGCCATGTTACGAATGTGTTTAAATTACCGTTCTTCCTCTGTTGTGATGCGTCGGGTGGCGTTTCGTTTATATGTGTTTTTGTCGTATTCCACAATGAATGCGGTGGTGTTCACGCTCGAACCGTCTTTTTTCACAAAGTTGAAACTGTCGTGAAGTCCGTCTTCATTTTCAATTGATTGCAGTTCGATGATGAAGTTGGAACTTGTGGCATAATGTTTTATGAAAAACAACGTCTGGTCGAAACCTTGAAAGCTGAACTTCGTCGGTTCTGTGTTGTAGCGTTCCCTATAGGTGGTTATAAATTTGTTCACGCGTGGGGAATTGTAGTTGATTTCTCCGCTTGTCACTAATTTGAAATTCAAGTCATATAAGAAATCAAGTTCAAGATTTTCGTAGTGTTCCCATTGTGGCATTCCCCATAATTCAACCGAGTGGGTTTTCGATGCCTGATAAATTTTTGTCACGATATTGTTGGCAAATGCTTGTTGGCGTGAAAGTACTATGAAAATAGTTTTTTCTTTTTTAGACATAGCTCTGTCGAGTCCGGCGGAACCGCTGTTCGGGAAGAACATTTCCTCGAAGGTGATGTGTTTCGCGTCGAGTTTGCTTTTTTGCGCATTGAATGCGGCTTTGCACTGTGTTGAGTTCTTCTTTTCGAGCGTTTCGGAATTATACAATATGCACACGTGGCAATTTTCGTTGTGTTCAATTATATAGTCAACCATCGCCATGAAACGATATTTCTGCGGTGTATTCATCTGTATTACAAATGGATTCAAGGAATTTGTCTCTTCGGTTGACAACGGCGATATGATAGGAATTGCGTGTCGTTTCGCAAATCCGGCAGCGGCAGGGAATGTTTTGGGAAATACAGGACCGATAATGAAGTTTGTGTTGGTTTGTATTTTGGAAATGTTGGTTGTCGCTGAATCGTTGTTCGACTCTATCACGTTCAATGTCACTGAGATACCTAACTTTTTGATTGAATCGAGGGCTATCAGCATACCTTCGTAATATTCAAGAAATTGGTAGGTGTGTTCATATATTTCTTTTGGTTTGTTTATGATGCCTTCGTCAGGATTCATTGCGTTTTTCTGAAGGAAGAATGGCAACAACAACGTCACATTTACTTCTGGATGGATGATTTCTGTACCATTAGGCAGGTATTTTCGTCCTTCGTTCGGCATTTCTATGTATTCGTAGTAGTTTTCTTGATATGGAATCCGTAAGATTGTTCCGCTTGCCAAAGTAACGAAATCAACGTGTATGTTGTTGGCTATCAATACGGTGTCGGTTGTGTTATACATCCGTGCTATGCTATATTCGGTTTCGCCTGGTTGCACGGTGTGGTAAATGTACGAGCGTTCCTGAATCTGTTTTCGTGCCAACTCAATGTTGTGTCTTGTTATAGGGATTTGAATCAATACGCCTTCGTTGAAATGGGCGATACCATAGGGATTGTAGTGCAGAAGTTCCGCAGATGACACTTGGTAGGTTAGGGCAATGTCGCTGAGAGTAGTTCCTGCTGAGGAACAGAAAATGAATTGTTTTGGATAATAAACAGCGTTTGCCGGAAGTGTAATCTCATAATCGGCAGGAATCGGATCAGGTATGTAATGATTGTAATCTTTGATAACTTCGACTGGCACACTGATTTTTTCCGAAAGTTTTAATAGGGATGTTTCAGAACCAACGCTGTATTTGACTGTGCTAAAATGTGTTGGCGGTTCAGAATAACTCGGTTTATATGATTGTTCCGTGTAGGTGTTTTGGTTCGGTTTATTTTGATTTGTGTTATACGCATCTCCGTTAACAATAGTACCAGAAGGATTATTTGCATCTTTTTGGGGGGCATTTGTAGTCGACGGAGCAACTGTGCCTGAAAAAGGTATAAATAATTGTTGTCCGATTGTGATTTGTGAATTATTGATGCTTGGATTCTCGATTAGAATTTGTCCGGCTGACGTTCCGTAGGTTCTTGCAAGGGAATAGAGCGTTTCGCCAGGTTTTACAATATGTACGACGAACGATTTTCCGTTTTTAACAATGATTTCTCCGTCTTTGTATTGGGGATTTTCGGTTGGTGTTACAACAGGAATTCGGATTTGTTGTCCAATCGAGAGCGATTTTAGGTTGTCGTTGCTGTGTTGGATGTCGTCGATTGAAACGCCATAAAGTTTGCTCAATCCATAAAACGTTTCTTTTGCCTGAACGGTGTGGATATAGTATTTTGTCCCGTTTTCGGTGATGATTTCGCTACTTTTTGTTTGCGAAAAAACTGTAGTCGCGAAACATATTGAGAGTATAGCACATGCGATTGTATGTTTCATAAAGCAAAATTTAACAAGCAAACATACAAAAATGAATATAAAAATAAGAATTTTTAAGAATTGGTTATCACCAAGTTATTCACTATGAACGATGCGTTGTGTGAATTTGTGCGTTTTTCGTGGCATATTTATATGTGATGCTACGAGTCGAAAAATTCA
The DNA here is from genome assembly GCA_017552705.1 of Bacteroidales bacterium. Lineage (GTDB taxonomy): Bacteria > Bacteroidota > Bacteroidia > Bacteroidales > UBA1715 > UBA1715. Next base: position 47,937 of record JAFZOY010000052.1, on the reverse strand, counting down.
TCTTTGAAGTTTACGAGGTATATTTTTTCTGATGCCCGTGTGAATGCGGTGTAGAGCCAGCGAAGAAATTCTTTGTTCAACATTTCGTCGGTAAAATATCCGTGGTCGATGTACACGTGTTTCCATTGACCTCCTTGTGCTTTGTGGCAGGTGATGGCGTAAGCAAACTTGATTTGCAGAGCATTGTAATAAGGATTTTTCTTTACTTCCTCGTATAGTTTTCGTTTGTTTTTTATGTCGGCGTAGTCTGCACAAACTTCACTATAAAGTTTGTTGTTTTCCTCGAATGTAAGTGAGGCCGATTCTGACGAAAGTGTGTTGAGCATCACTTTTACAGAAAGTTCCAAATCCTGATAGTCGGGGAATTTCAACGTTACATCGGCAAAATCAAAACCATACATGTTTTCATATTTGTCGATAGAAACGATTTCAGCAATGTCGCCGTTGGCGATGAACGAAATTTCTTTATTCCCTTCGGTCCAGAAATAGTTGTTTTTTACTATCATAATATAGTCGCCCTTGCTGACAGTTGAATCTTTCCATAAAATCCTGTTTCGAATGCCTGCATTATAACGGTTCGCAAGTTTGTTTGTCCGTGTTATCACTATGGTATCTTGAATGCCAACTTTATTGTGCGATGATTCAAGAGCGTCGAGCAACATGCTTCCGTCAATTTGTTCAACGTCGTCGAAGGTTTTGAGCTTTGGAATTGTAATATCTTCATTTTCAATATGGTTGCGGATATTTGTCGCGTCGGTGAGAATGCCGGAATCTTCTGCTTGGCGTATAATCTGTGTGAGAGTGACGGTCGCTGTTTTTTTCAGAAAATTCCTCTCTATGTAGTCGGCGTCGAGTGCGGGCGATTCTACAACACCGATTGGGGGAAGTTGCGCCGTATCACCAATCAGAATCAGTTTGCAGCTATGTTCGTTGAAAACGAACCGAAATAAATCGTTAAGCACTGAGCCAGAACCGAATAGGGCGTTTTCTCCTGTTGTGTCAGACAACATTGATGCTTCGTCAACAATATAAATGGTATGTTGCGCCGCATTGAAATTCATTCCAAATTTTTGAACACCGTCGGTTACGCTTCTTTGTCGATAAATTTTTTTATGTATGGTCAAAGCAGTTCCTTTTGTGTAGTTCGATAGAACTTTGGCGGAGCGTCCGGTAGGGGCGAGCAGGGCGTATGGCGTTTCGAGCGACTGCAAGGTTTCTATGAGCGCGCGCACCAATGTGGTTTTGCCTGTCCCGGCGTAGCCGTTCATTATAAAAACCTCTGTTTCTGAGGTTATGAACTTCGCCAATTCGCGGAACGCACTCTTCTGATTGTCGGTCGGGACAAACGAAAAATGTGCGAGTAATTGCTTTTCTACGTAATCGTGTAGCATCGAGTTGAAAAATTATTTGGTAATAGTAGCAATAAAAAGCGTAAAAAGTTTTATGTTTGTGTACGAAATTTTTACAAAATATAAACTCATAGAAAATGAACAAGAATCTTAAATTAGGAATCGAACTTGCGTTGGCAGTCGTAATTGTTGTTTTAGTGTATGCAGTGTACCACACGGTGAATGTTGACATAACTTTCGACCAGGAAAAGGCTAAACGTCAGGCCGCAGTTATTGAGAAATTACAAGATGCGAGAGAATTACAGTTTGCGTATGAAGCAAAATATAATAAGTATGCCGATAATTGGGACGAATTGATTCGTTTTGCAAAAGAAGATTCGTTGGAATTCACTTACACTGAAGGTGATATGGAAGATTCAGCTGCTGTGGCAGAAGGTCGTGCGTTCCAGAAAAAAGTGAAGATGGCAGCTTTCGAGAAATTGCGTTCGGATTCATTGTTATCGAAGAATTTTGTGTTGGAAGACATCAGCAAAATCCCTGGTACCGACAGCATATTTGAAATTGCAGCGTCTTCAATCACATCGGGTGGTGCAAAAATCCCGACATTCCAAATGGGTGTTTTGTGGGATGTTCTGTTGTTTGATTTGAATCGTCAATTGGTTGTGAACTCTAAAGAATATTCAAGAAAAACAAGCGGTTACGAAGGCTTGCGTATTGGAAAAATCGACGAAGCAACAACCGAAGGTAACTGGCAATAATTTATGCAGGATTTACACTTCGTTTCTGAAGATTACGAAAAACGGAAATCGAAAGATTATCGTTTGTCCATCTCGATTCGCCGAGATGGATTTTCTTTTCTGCTTTCTTCCAAGCGGGCAATTGTTGCATATTCATATATAACGGTTCCTGAGAATCAACGGAATACGGCATTTAAGGAGTTTCTTTCGCAGGAGATTCTTCAAGATACGTTTTCGGCGGTTTCCATTATTATAGTAACGCCATCGTTTACGTGTGTTCCTAAAAAATTATATGATGATTCAATGTGGGAGGATTATTCCAATTTGAATTTCGAACATTCTGGTAACGAGTCGGTTATAACCTATGAGTCGTTGAATACCGATGTGGTTGTGTTGTTTCCTATCGATACGGAATTGTGGGCATTGTGCCGTTCCGCATTCAAAAATCAGGAATTCGTTTCATATATTCCGCAGGTTGCGCCAATGTTGGAATCCAATGTGAAATCACGTGGAGAAAGATTGTTCGTGTTTGTGGAACAGTCGTTTTTCACGGTGTTGTACGTCTCAAAGAAAAACATGCAGTTTTGCAATTCCTTTGGCTTTACCAATGTGAACGATTTTCTGTTCTATCTGATGAATGTGATGAAGCAGCTTAATCTTGATCCGTTGCGGATTCAAGTGGAATTGGCTGGGAAAATAAGTGTGAAATCATCGTATTTCTCTGCTATCCAGATGTTTGTGAAAAACGTGTCGGTAGTTGAAAATGCCACAACTATGAAGAATTTCCCATATATGTTGTTCTACAACCATTGTAATGTGGCGTTATGCGAATAATTAGTGGAGAATTGCGTGGCCGCACGATTGTCGCCCCAAAGAATTTTGAATTACGTCCGACTACCGATATGGCAAAGGAAGGGTTATTCAATATTTTGAACAATCAAATAGAATTTTCCGATTGCAGTGTGTTGGATTTGTTTTCGGGAATAGGGAGCATTTCGTTGGAATGTGTTTCCCGTGGTTGCCGTGATGTGGTCGCAATTGAAAGAAATGCCAAACATGCTGCTTTTATAAAACAAGTTTCCCGTGATTTGAAACTTTCGGGACTCACGGTGCTTTCTACCGACGTGCGTGATTTTTTGAAAATAGCCCGTCGTTCGTTTTCTGTTGTGTTTGCCGATCCGCCATACGATTTACCTTGGATTGCCGAAGTTCCCAATATGATATTTGCAAGCAAGGCTGTAGATTCCGAAACTCTTGTTGTGGTGGAACATCCCGGCGAGGTGGATTTTAGCTCACATCCGTATTTCACACGCTTGTGCAAGTATGGTAAAGTGCATTTTTCATTTTTCAGAATGCAACAAAACGATTAGTTTGCGTTAAGTAGCAATTTAGCATTCGAAAGTGCTGCTTCGGAAATAGTTTTTCCGCTCAACATCTTTGCAATTTCTTCAATGCGTTGGTCTTGTGTGAGTTGCACAATATTCGATGTTGTTGTGACAGCCGTTTCGGTTTTATATACTTTATATTGTTTTGTGGCTTTTACTGCGATTTGTGGAAGATGCGTGATGGTTATAACTTGCATTTCGCGCGACATTTCCTGCATCATTGTGCCCATTTGGTCGGCGATTTCGCCGGATACACCTGTGTCAATTTCATCGAAAATAATGGTTTGAACCGATTTGCTTTTTGCTAAAATATATTTAAGGCACAGCATCACGCGCGAGAGCTCACCGCCCGAACTGATTTCCCCAAGCCATTGGGGGGCAATGTTTTTGTTTGCCGAAAATGTCATTTTTATATCGTCACTTCCGTTTGCATGAAAATCGTCGGTCTTGCTGATAACAATGTTAAACGACACCGATGGCATTCCTAATTTTTGCAACAGTCCAACTATTTGCGGACAAAGCGATTTGATGGCCTTGGTGCGGTTGTCGTGGAGTTTTTGAGCCAACGACTCCACAACAGAGAGTTGTACGTTGTATTTTTTTTGTAGTTCTTCGCTATGGAAATCAGCATTTTCAAGGTTTGAGACCAATTTCTGAAGTTCCTCTTTTTGGGCAATCAATTCCTGTTCCGATTGTGCTGAATATTTGTGCAGCAAATTATTCAGAGTGTCCAGACGTTCATCAATTTCTTCTTTTTTCCGTGCGTCGAAATCCAAATTTGCATTTTCGTGTGAAATATCGTTTGCGATGTCCGACAATTCAATGTACGCCTGCGATAAACGTTCGGCGGTGTTTTGAAATGTTGATGACATCGAAGCGTTTTTTTCAAAATGTTGCTGGATGGTTCTCAGTTGCGGAAGAATTGCATTCTCGCCATTGAAAATTTCGTCGGCTTGATTCAGCATTGACTTGATTTCCTCGCTGTTGTCGATGAAAACCGATTCACGTTCAAGTTCCTCCAATTCACCGATTTGAATGTTTGCTTTGGTGAGTTCGTTGAGTCGGAATGTGTAGTACGACAAGTCGTCTTTCTTTTTTTGCGTTTCCGTCAAAAAATCCGTCAATTCTTTTTGTATTGCGTGAAGCGAACGAAGTTCCGTTTGGTATTCTCTTAGAATATTGGCATTATTCGCTTCTGCATCAACTACTTGGCATTGAAACGACGATTCTTTTAAAAATAGATTTTGATGTTGGGAATGAATATCAATGAGAATGTTACCCAATTCCTTGAGTGTTTGCAGGCTAACAGGTGTGTCGTTTACAAACGAGCGTGATTTTCCTTGTGGGGTAATTTCTCGTCGAATAATTGTATCGTGGTCAAAATCAATGTCTAACGAATCAAAAAGAGGTTTTAACTCGTCGTCGGCAAAATGAAATGTAGCTTCAATAATGCTTTTTTGGGTGGTGTCTTTTAATACGGTGGTGTCGGCACGCTTACCTAAAAGGAGCGACAATGCACCTAAAATAATTGACTTTCCGGCTCCTGTTTCTCCTGTGATGGTCGACATCCCATTTTCAAACTGAATGTTGAGGGAGTCGATAAGTGCGTAGTTGGAGATTATAAGCGTTTGCAGCATGGTTATTTGGTGGAATTTATTTTATCGTAGTCGTTTACATTGGCAGGATTGAGTTTTTTTGCCAATATCACCATTCTATTTTTTTCGTCGGGTTGGCCTTCCGAATACATTTGAACAATTTCGTCTTTCTTTGCGTAGAAAAATGCGGTCAATAAGTAGGAACTTGGTTTTTGACGGAACACTTTTTCCAGTTCAGAGACAGCATTGTAAACCTCTTTTCGTCCCTCGGCGGGTTTGTCGTACATAATGTCGAGTCCAAGCCGATGGTATTTGTACATTGCCGTGTGGAAAGGCGAGTAGGTGGAGTTCAAAAGATTTTCAACAAACCAATATCGTGTTTTGTCGTCGCGCGATGAAGCGCTCCAGCCTGATTCATCGTTAGCCTGCGCTGTGGAAACAATATTTTGTGCCTTTTGAAAAAATTCAATACCACCGTTTGGGCTAAATGTATCATAATCAAGACCTAACACAATATATGCGTAGTAGGAGAGAATCGACGACAAATTAGACACAAACGCATTTTCAGAAAATTCAATTGGCTCATTCTCTTCGTATTGAAACGAAATTCTGTCGTCAACGTGGTTGAAAATCGTCGTTGTGTAAGTAGAATTGTAAACAGGTCGTGAGGACTGAACCTGTAGTGTTCCCGAAAAGTTTTTCGAAGACTGCGAAGTTATACGCAAGGTAAGTTTCAAGTCGATTTTTTCTTGTTCCTCAAACGAGTGGTTTGTCCACGATTGGGAATTCATAAAGTCCTCAATGGAATTTCGCAACGTGTTGAATAAATCCTTGTCGGCGTTTGCTATGTCGTTGTATTGCATATTCACACGGCACCGAAATTCCTGGGCGTTTGCCACCATGGAACAAAGTAGGATTGATAGTATTGCAAAAAACAGTTTTTTCATTTGCGTAACTTATAGTGCAAATATATTGTTTTTTCAGTATAGAACGAACGCTGACAGTATTTTTGTATAAAACTCGACAAAATTGATGGCGAAATTATTGCCATTGTTCAGTATAAGGTGTGTAATTGTCTGGAAACCAATTATGTATATAATTTTATACAAAATATAAATAACTTTTTAGAAAAAATATTTATTGTACAATTTTAATTAACTACTTTTGCCGCATAAAATTATAAGTGATGACACGCGAGGATGTTGTAAAAATAACAAACGAATTTTTGGTTGAGGAAATTGAGGTAGATGCCGAAAAAATAAACGATGCAGCTCGTTTACGTGAGGATTTAGGAATTGACAGCCTTGATTTTGTTGATATTGTTGTGATTGTTGAAAGTCATTTCGGGTTTAAGATTAAGCCAGAGGAAATGAAAGACGTGCAGACATTATCACAATTCTACGATTATATAGCAAGTAAAGTGCAATAGCATGAATTCCTCGGCCCGTCAGTGGAAAGGAAAAACGGGAGGCGGATCGGTAGGACAAAAAATATTGTTCTTGATTTTGTCGCATGTCCGTGTAACCTACTTATATCCAGTATTATATGTTGTTGTTCCGTTTTATATGCTGTTCGGTCGAAAGGCGTATAAGGCGGTGTATAATTTTTTTCTTCTTCATATAGGGAAAAATAGGTGGCAGGCGTTTTGGAGTGCCTACAAAAGTCATTTGTATTTTGGTCGGGTGGTGCTCGATAAATTTGCTGTTTTGGCGGGAAATACCCAACAGTTCAATATAGTCGTTGATAATTATGAATTATTCAACCGTGCGATGGACCAACCAGAGGGCATTATTGTGGTGAGTGCACATATTGGTAATTTTGAACTTGCCGGTGTTTGTTTGTCGCAGGATAAAAAAAATATGAACGGCTTGATTTATGGAGGTGAAACTCGCGAAATGCAAAAGCATAGAACAGAGTCGTTTAAGAAAACAAATCTGAATTTGATTTCCGTGTCCAACGATATGTCGCATTTGTTTGCACTTAAATCAGCGTTGGAAAAAGGCGAAATCGTGACAATCCCCTGCGATAGACTTCTTGGCAGTCCTAAATCGTATCGCTGTCAGTTTTTAGGAAAAGAGGCCTTGTTCCCGATTGGCACATTTCGTTTGGCTGCCCAGCTGGAAGTTCCCGTTTTCTGTATCTTTATAATGAAGGAAAAAGGCCTGTCGTATCATGGTTATGTAACCGAATTGAAGCCATTGGAAAACGAGAAGGCTTCGGTGAAAAAGGCCGAATATCTTGGCAGACAATACGTTTCAGAATTGGAAACTATTGTGAAAAAATATCCAGAACAATGGTTTAATTATTTTGATTTTTGGAATGAATTATAAACTGTTGTTATAACTCATTCCATTATCTATTATCTATTTCTGGCTTTCTTCGAATTCATTTTTGGCATTTTGAGCAAGGAAATGTAGTCTGTTCTGAACATTCACCTCGCTTGTACCTCCATCAAAATCAAGGAACAAAATACTTGTCTTAGGGTATAAAGTCTTGATTCTCTTTTCGATACCTTTTGATATAATGTGGTTAGCGATGCATCCGAATGGTTGTACACTCACAACATTATTAACGCCTTCCTGTGAAAAACTAACTATTTCGGCAGGGATAAGCCAACCTTCGCCAAATTGGTTAACCAAACTCAGCACTTGTTCGGCGTTTTCAGCTTCTTTACGGATATTGTTCTTTGGACGATAGTATTTGAATTTCGATGCGATTTTCTCAACTTTTTGTTCAAATCTGTCGTACCGCAGTTGCAGATAATCGGCGAAGATTTTCGTGCCAATGCTTGTCGTGCGGAGATTGTGTTTTGTGTTAACTTTCAGATTTATAAATTCTTGCGTGAAGAAATCCATCAAATCTGGGAATCGTGGCTCTATACCTTGCGAAATCAACCAATCGGCAATGTGCATGTTTGCATACGGATTGTATTTCAGGTAGATTTCTCCAACTATACCAACTTGCGGGCGAGGACAGTTGTCCAAAGCCATTTCATTGTAATCCGCCACTGCTTTCGCCAAAAGACGCAAAATTCCGACGTGGTCATTGTGGCGTGCCATTTCAGCTGCAGTATCCAAATAACTTTGGGTAAGTTTTTCTGTTCCGCCAGGAACTTTTTCACGTACAATAGTTGCGTAGTGCATTCTCGAAAGCACGTCTCCATAAAGGGCGCAGGCAATAATCAGCTTCACAACTTTCGTCCACGAAAGTTCAAAGCCTGGTTGCTCGTTATCCTGTGTGCCGCCTGTTGCAAACGAAATGACAGGAACATTCGTGATGCCACAGTTTAATATTGCTTTACGGATCAACGCCAGATAGTTTGAAGCACGACATTGACCACCGGTCTGCGTCATGATTACAGCAGTGTTGTTTAGGTCGTATTTGCCTGATTTTAAGGCTTTAAGAATGTCGCCTATAACTAATGTGGCAGGGAAACAGATTTCGTTGTTTGTGTTAGCCAATCCAATGTTTACCGATTCTTTGTCGGAAACAGGCAGAGTTTCCACGTGATATCCCAAACATTCAAAAATAGAAGGAATGAGAGGTGAATGGAATTTCGTAAAGAATGGAGCAAGAATCTGTCGTTTTTTGTCGTTCTCCAAAAATGGAGGTGTTTTTTTGATGATTCTGTCTCCAGCATCTCCGCCTTGTCCGTTGCCTAATTGAATCGTTTCAATTAGTGAACGAAGTCGCAGTCGCATTGAGCCGGTGCTGTTAATTTCGTCAACACGGATGAATGTGTATGATTTTTTTGCCTGTTCAAAGTATTCTTTGATTTCATCGGACAGAAAACTGTCTGGTCCACAGCCAAACGAGTTCATCTGTACAAAATGAATGTCATATTCATCGTTGTTGATAACCCATTGTGCGGCGCGCATAATTCGGTTTGGATATGTCCATTGGGCTACGTGTAAGTAGTCTTTCAGCGATATCCCCTGAATATTTGTGACAATTTCCTCGGTAACCACGCTTGCTCCGAGTTCGGAAAGAATCTGCGAGGTTTTTTGGTGTACAAGTTGGTCGGTGTGATACGGGCGGCCTGCCAACATCACGATAGGGCGACCTTCCTGTTTTGCCCGTTCCAAAATCCGGAACCCTTTTTTCTTGTATTGTTCGCGGTAACGTTTTTGTTCGCGAAGAGCTTCGTCGAATGCGCTTTCAAATGTTTTTTTAGCAACCTTGAATTGCTTTAGGTAATCCCAGCAATTTTTCCGAAGAAGTTTTTCATCCCTGAACGTTATGATTGGTTTGTCCAGCGGAATGTTGTTCCTTTTTTCCAAAGGAATAGCGCTGTCAAGAACCTCTGAGTAACTGGAAACTACAGGACAGTTATAACTGTTTTTAGATTCTTTGAACTCATTTTCTTCGTAAATGGCAAGAGGGTAGAAGATTCTGTCGACATTTTTCTCAACAAGATTCAAAATATGACCATGCGCAAGTTTTGCTGGAAAACAGATGTTGTCGGCCATAATGGTACCTTGCCCTTTAATGAAAATTTTTGTCGTTGATTCGTCCGACAATACTACATCAATTCCCGAATGGGTGAATAACGTGTTCCAAAATGGGAAATTCGCATACATTCCCAATATGCGCGGAATACCAATTCGAACGTTTCGAACTTCGTTCAAAGCATTGGTGTCGCGGTTGAACAATAAGTCATACTTGAATTCGTATAGATTTTCACCTCGTTCCGCAGTGTTACCCTTCGATGTGAATACTTTTTCACATTTGTTTCCTGAATAATGGAATGCGCCATTGGCGAATGTGAATTTTGTAACTGTACAACAGTTGGAGCAACCTTTGCAGTTGATTTGTTTGGTTGTGTACGACAAAGCTTCGTGTCGATTTCCGTAGCCAATAAATGAAGAAGGTTCTGGTTTATTGTTGTAGCACGTTTGAGCAAAATATGCGGCACCTAAAGCTCCCATCAGTTCGGGTTTGTTGGAACTATATATTGATTTTCCAGTCAATTTTTCCATGGCACGGAAAATCGATGGATTTTTGAACGTTCCACCTTGTACAAGTATTTTTTCACCAAGAATATTCATGTTCTTGATTTGCAATACTTTGAATAATGCATTTTTGATGACAGAATATGCTAATCCAGCAGCGATTTCTGATGTTTCCGCACCTTCTCTGAGTGCTTGTTTTACCTGCGAGTTCATGAACACCGTGCATCGGGAACCTAAATCGCACGGATTTGGAGCATAGCAAGCCAGTTTACCAAATGATTCGGCGGTGTGTCCAAGTGTTTGTGCAAAATTCTGAATGAAAGAACCGCATCCCGAAGAACATGCCTCGTTGATTTCAACATTTTGGATATGTCCGTTCTTGATAAAAATGGCTTTCATATCTTGACCGCCAATATCAAGAATAAAAGAAACATTAGGTTCTATTTTTTGTGCCGCGGTAGTGTGGGCAATCGTTTCAACGATACCTTCATCCATTTTATATGCGGCGCGAATCAAATCTTCACCGTAGCCAGTAACGGCGGAACGGATTATTCGTAGGGAAGTGCATTTCAATTTTCTGCAACATTCCTCTAATCCATTGTTTACCGCCATAATCGGGTTTCCTTTGTTTGTATCGTAATGTGATGCAATCAGTTTTCCGTCTTTGTCGAGCAATACAACCTTTGTCGTTGTAGAACCACTGTCTATGCCTAAGAATACATCAATTTCGTCTTGTTCGGGTGCAACTGAAGCCTCAGGAATCTTTACGATTCTTCTATTTTCGTTCCATCCTTGATATTCATCTCCATTTGCGAATAATGGTTCCAGACGATTCTTAGTTGTTATGTTTTTGGTATTTGCAATCTTGTCGTATAAACTTTGTATGTTGAACGAAGAACCATTTCCTTCTGCGACAATTGCGCTTCCCCAAGCTGGAAATAATTGACTGTTTTCTGGAGCATACGCTTCTTGTTGGGTGCATCCAACCAATTTACGCATAATATTCTGCAATTCAGGAATATATGTCAATGGACCTCCAATGAAAAGAATATTTGGACGGATGTCGATACCTCTGGCAAGAGCATTAATCACCTGTAAGGCAACTGCATGAAATGCAGACGCTGCGATATCGCTGATTGGCACTTTACGGCTGATAAGGTTTTGGACATCAGTTTTTGCGAAAACCCCACAGCGTGAAGCAATTGTATATGTTTGTGTTGATTGTTCTGCAAGTTTGTTCAGTTCTTGAGTTTCAACGTTAAGTAACGTTGCTATTTGATCGATGAAAGCACCTGTTCCGCCCGCACAACTACCGTTCATACGAATGTCGGGGGATTTTCCTTCCTCAAAGAAAATGATTTTTGCGTCTTCTCCGCCAATATCAACTAATGTACGTACATTCTCAAATTTTTTCTGAATAACTTCCGACGCTGCAATCACTTCCTGTACAAAAGGTAGTTTTTGCGTCTCGGCGATACCCATTGCGGCACTTCCAGTCAAGCAAAATGAAATCTCGGAGTCATTGGGAAACTTCTTTTTTATCTGGTTTAGAATTTCCAATAGGCTTTCTTTGATGCGCGTATTATGCCGTTGGTATGAAGTATATACTATTTTCCCCGCTTGGGTAGCCACAGCCTTTGCTGTTGTGGAGCCGATGTCAATACCTAAATGTAGATTTACTGTATTCATAGTGTGGCAAAAGTAATAATTTGTTTTGTAAACAAGACGTTCTTATTCATTAAAGATTAATTTGAGTAGAAAATAATTGTTAGGATGGCGGTTGTTACGTTTATTTTCCTATTTTTGTAAAAAAGAAATTGGGATAAAATGTCTTGGTGGTTTATTGACACCTGTGTTTTTTTATTGAATGCTGTGATTACAGGTTTTGTAATTCCAAAGATTCTGTTGGTCGCATTCAGGAAAAAACTATTTGACTTGCCCGATGAACGGAAAATACACCATCTTCCTGTTCCGCGGTTGGGGGGGATAGCATTTTGTCCAGTTATGATTTGTACGTTGGCATTGTTGGTCGGAGTTACGTCTTGGAGTGAAAAAGTTGGTGTATTGCATCGTTTTTATCCATATCTAACTGAAATATCATTGATGACAAGTTCCAGTATCATATTGTATCTGGTAGGTATGTGCGACGACTTGATCGGAGTTCGTTATGGTGCAAAATTTATTGCACAGATTTTAGCAGGTATATTGTTGGTGTTGTCTGGTATCTGGGTAAGCCAATTCGGAGGCTTTTTCGGTGTTTCAAGAATTCCGATGTGGGTAGGTGTGCCGTTGACGATTTTACTGGTCGTCTTCATTATTAATTCTATAAATTTAATAGATGGAATAGATGGGCTTGCGTCAGGTTTGTGCGGTGTGGCTTTGTTATACTATTGTGTGGTATTTACGTTGTTGAATAATCTTGTGTATTCGATTATTGCCATAGCGGCTTTTGGTACATTGGTTCCATTTTTCTATTATAATGTGTTTGGAGATGCTTCGCAAGGCAGAAAAATATTTATGGGTGATACCGGAGCATTGACAACAGGTTTGTTGATTTGTTTTTTAAGTATAAAATTGTGCTCCGAGCCTTTGAAAATGTCATTGATAGGTTATAATCCGTTGGTTGTTGCTTTTGCTCCGCTTATGATACCCTGTTTGGATGTGGTACGGGTGTTTGGTAATCGTATTTTGAGTCATAAAAATCCATTTATGCCGGATCGGACGCATATACATCATAAACTGTTGGATGCAGGTTTCTCGCAACAGGCGGCGTTGATTTCTATTTTGTTTGTGTCGTTGGTGTGTTCTGTTGGAATGTTGTTGTTGTCGAAATATGTAAATGTGACAATTTTGTTGGTGTTGGCAATAACATTGTATATGCTTTTGAATTTTGGACTTAATCAGTTAAATAAAAAGAAAAGGGCTGTTCAATCTCAAGTAGAAGTAAACGTATGAAAAAATTAATATTTGCTTGTATCATTTTATTGACAGTTTCGGCATGTTCGTCGAAGAAAATGGTGTATTTCCAAGACACAAAGAATGCTGCTATAACAAAGTCAATCAATCATTCTCCCATTAGATTGCAACCTGAAGATAAGATTTCTATCTTGGTGAATAGTAAGGATGTGCAATTGACAAATTTGTTTAATTTGGCATATGTCACAACTCGCTTGGGGCAGACATCGTCGTCATTAAATTCAAATACTACACAAGGTGTTTCTGGATATACCATTGATAGTGCTGGCAATATAGATTTCCCTGTCGTCGGAACACTTCATATCGCAGGAATGACAAGAATGGAGGTCGCAGCATTTGTGAAAAACAAATTGATATCAGAGAATCTTGTAAAAGACCCCATTGTGACCGTGGAATACATGAATTTGCAGATTTCAATTTTGGGTGAGGTATCAAAACCGGGGCGGTATAATATTGTACAGGATAAAATCACGATTTTGGAAGCGTTGAGTATGGCGGGGGATATGAGTATTTATGGTAAACGGGAAAATGTGCGTGTGATTCGAAATGAAAATGGCGTCCAAAAGACATATACTATAAATTTATGTTCAGCAACCGAGGTTTTTGATTCTCCAGTATATTATTTGCAACAAAATGACGTTGTGTATGTAGAGCCAAATTCAATGCGAACCCGTCAATCAACAGTTAATGGAAACAATATCCGCTCTGCAAATTTCTGGACATCAATGGTTTCTGTTTTTGTGACGGTAGCAATTTTCTGTATAAATTATTTATAAAGACTAGCGCATATGACGACTCAGGTTTCAAAAAATACGAGGCAGCAACCACAGAATGATGATTTTGTTGAGATAAAGGCTTTTCTGACATTATGTTTGTCGAAATGGTATTGGTTTATTGTTTCGATTCTGCTTGCAATGTCAGTTGCTGTTGTTCATTTATTGAGAACACCAAACGTATATACTCGAACGGCAGAAATATTGATAAAAGAAGAATCTAAATCAAAGTCTTCCGAAAAAGCTTTTCAGAGTGTTGTTGAAGATATGGGGACTGGAATTATGAAATCCAAGGTACAAAATGAATTATATATTATCCAATCCCCAAAATTGATGATGGATGTAGTTAAGCGGTTGCATTTGGATATGCAATATTCAACGGAAGGCCGTTTTCATAAAATTGTTTTGTATGGAACAACTCTACCATATATTGTGACGACAGATAGTTTAGGGGAAAACCAGTCTGCTTCTTTTACTGTGTTGGTTGAAAATAATAACGTAATTATATCTGATTTAATTTCAGGGAAAAATTCTTATGAAAAGAAAGAGTATAAAGGGCTATTAAATGAAAATGTTTTGACCCCGATAGGCCCTGTAAAGATAAAAAAATCTCTTTCTTATTCTGGCTCAGAGATTCCCATTTTGTATGTCACGAAAAAAAGTGTTCCTGTTGCTGCAAATCAATTTGCTAGTAAATTGTCCGTTAAGCAAATGGATCATGATGCTGATATTTTACGATTATCAATGTCCGATGTTTCGACACAACGTGCTGAAGATGTGCTGAATGCATTAATTCTTGCATACAATGAAAGTTGGGTGGAGGATAAAAATAAAATCACTATCAGCACGTCAATGTTTATTGATGAACGTTTAAATATAATTGAGGCCGACTTAGGTAATGTGGATAGTGATATTTCCTCTTTTAAAAGTGAACACCTTGTTGCTGATGTCGATGAGGCATCTAAGTTGTATATGCGTCAAAGTTCCGAAACCGCAAAATTATTGCAGGATTTACAAACGCAGCAACATATGATTCGCTATGTCCGTAATTATCTGACTAGTGCAGTGAACCGAAATCAATTGTTGCCTGCTAACACGGGAATAACAACGGGTGGTATTGAAAGCCAGATTTCAGAGTACAATGATAAATTATTGCAACGTAATAATATCGTGTCAAATAGTAGCGAGACAAATCCATTGGTTGTTGATATGGACCAAACATTGGCAGCTATGCGTGCGGCGATATTAAATTCAATTGATAACCAAATGTTGTCGTTAAATACTAAGATTGCAAATATTCAAAAGCAAGAACGACAGACGAATGCTCAAATGGCGGCTAATCCAGACCAAGCGAAGTATTTGATTTCTGTTGAGCGTCAACAGAAAATAAAAGAAACATTGTATTTGTTCTTATTACAAAAACGAGAGGAAAATGAACTTTCGCAAGCGTTCACGGCTTATAATACTCGTATAGTAACTCCACCAATGGGAAGTTCAACACCAACAGCTCCAAACAAACGAAATATTTTGTTGGTCGCTTTTGCCGTTGGGTTAATGATACCAGTTGTGTATTTGTTTCTAAAGGAAAATTTGAATACAGTTGTACGTGGCCGTAAGGATGTTGAGAAGTTAACACTTCCGTTTGCGGGTGAAATTCCTCAACTGAAGTCTAAAAAACGTGTTAAGAAGGATCCGGAGGAAGAGGCTGTTTTGGCGGTAGAAAGAAATAAACGAAATATTATTAATGAAGCATTTCGGGTGTTGCGTACAAATATTGAATTTATGTCGAAAAATGATAACACCAAAGTGTTGTTGTTTACTTCGTATAATCAAGGTAGTGGAAAAACATTCTTGTCAATGAATTTGGCTGTAAGTTTTGCTATTAAAGGATATCGCGTGTTGGCGATTGATGGAGACTTGCGTCATGCTACGTTATCTCGCTATGTGAATTCGCCAAAAATAGGTCTTAGTAATTATCTTGTACGACAAGTTGAAGATTTTCAAGATGTTATCGTAAAATATCCTGAATACGATAATTTTGATATTATTCCAGTCGGTGTGAATCCTCCAAATCCTACGGAGTTAATTGGTAGTGATACGTTTGCCCAGTTAATGGAGTCGGTAAGAAATCAATATGATTATATCATAATAGATTGTCCTCCAATTGATATCGTCGCAGATACGCAGATTATTGAAAAATATGTTGATAGAACTCTGTTTGTTGTTCGTGTTGGTTTGATGGAACGTGGCCTGCTTGATGATTTGGAACGAATGTATGAGGAAGAACGGTTTAAGAACATGGCATTGGTATTGAATGGTTCCCAAGAAGATAATGGTAGATATGGCTACCGCTATGGCTATCATTATGGCTACTATCATTATTATAGAGAAGATAACTAATTTGTTGAACGATGAATATTGCAATTGTTGGTACTGGCTATGTCGGGCTTGTTTCTGGAACGTGTTTTGCGGAAATGGGCTCACATGTTACCTGTGTGGATATTGATACAAAAAAAATTGAGAAATTGAAAAATGGCATTATGCCAATTTATGAGCCGGGATTGGAAGAGTTGGTGAAACGTAATGTGGAATATGGTCGCCTACAATTTGCTACGGATTTGGCTCAGGTGCTGGATGATGTGGAAGTCGTTTTTTCAGCTGTTGGTACGCCACCTGACGAGGATGGAAGTGCTGATTTACAATACGTGTTGGCTGTTGCTCGTCAATTCGGTCAGAATATAAAGAAATACACGATTCTTGTTACAAAAAGTACAGTTCCTGTTGGCACTGCCAAGAAAGTAAAATCTGTAATTCAGGAAGAATTGAAGAAACGTGGGGTAGATATCCCTTTTGATGTTGCATCAAATCCTGAATTTCTTAAGGAGGGGGCTGCGATAAAGGATTTTATGAGTCCTGACCGCGTTGTTGTGGGGACAGAATCGAAACAAGCGGAAGAGGTTATGGCAAAATTGTACCATCCGTTTTTGATTCAAAATTTCCGTGTGATTTTTATGGATATTCCAAGCGCAGAAATGACGAAATATGCTGCTAATGCGATGTTAGCGACGCGTATTTCGTTTATGAATGACATCGCAAATTTATGCGAACGTGTTGGGGCTAATGTTGATAGTGTTCGTCGAGGGATAGGTACAGATACACGAATTGGTGCAAAATTTTTGTATGCTGGTTGCGGATATGGTGGCTCATGTTTTCCGAAAGATGTGAAAGCACTTGTTCGAACTGGTATCGAACATGGATACAATATGCGTGTGATAGAGGCTGTTGAACAAGTTAATGAACAGCAAAAATCTATCGTATATGATAAATTAAATGCTATGCTTGGCTCGCTGAAAGGAAAGTGTGTCGCTATTCTTGGATTGGCGTTTAAACCAGAAACTGATGATATGCGTGAAGCTCCGGCGCTGATTGTGATAGAAAAATTACTTGCCGCAGGTGCTACCGTTAAGGTGTTTGATCCTATTGCAATGGCGGAATGTAAACGAAGGATAGGGGATGTTGTTACGTATTGCAAAGATTTGTATGATGCTGTTGATGGTGCGGATGCTATGGCGTTGATGACAGAGTGGAGACAGTTCCGTATGCCTTCGTGGAATGTGGTGCAGAAGGTAATGGCAGGAAACGTGATTGTTGACGGTCGAAATATTTATAGTAGGGAAGAATTGGAGGAAATGGGCTTTGTCTATACAAGAATAGGTGAACGATAACGATGAAGAAGGCTCTTATAACTGGCGTTACAGGACAAGATGGATCGTTTTTGAGCGAGTTCCTTCTTGAAAAGGGTTATGAGGTTCATGGTGTTATACGTCGTTCGTCGGTTGATAATCGAGAACGAATAGCTCATCTCGAAGGAACACAAAATTTTCATTTACATTTTGGCGATGTGACTGATTCAATGTCGATTGTGAAAATAATTGGCATTGTAAAGCCTGATGAAATCTACAATCTTGCTGCACAAAGTCATGTGCAGGTCTCTTTTGATATGCCTGAGGTGACTGCAAATGTTGATGCGGTGGGAACGCTACGAATTTTGGAAGCGGTTCGTATTTGTGGCTTGGAAAAATCGTGTAGGATTTATCAGGCTTCAACATCGGAATTGTATGGAAAAGTAGAGGAGATTCCTCAAAATGAAAATACGCCGTTCCATCCGTATTCACCATATGCAGTAGCTAAATTATATGGATATTGGATAGTGAAGGAATATCGTGAGGCATACAATATGTTTTGCTGTTCGGGAATTTTATTTAATCATGAAAGTGAACGACGTGGGGAAACGTTTGTGACGCGAAAAATCACACTCGCTGCAGCCCGCATCGCACAAGGAAAACAACATAAATTGTATCTTGGAAATCTTTCGTCTATGCGCGATTGGGGATATGCAAAAGATTATGTGGAGTGCATGTGGAGAATACTTCAACATACAGTCCCTGAGGATTTTGTAATAGCAACAGGAATACAACATTCTGTACGGGAATTTTGCTATCTGGCTTTTAAAAATGTTGGTATAGAACTTACTTTTGAAGGCGAAGGCTTGAATGAAAAGGGGATAGATGTCTCTTCGGGGCGTGTAATAGTTGAGGTATCTCCTGATTTCTATCGTCCTACCGATGTTGTGAATTTATTGGGCGATTCCACAAAAGCAAAAAGAATGTTGGGATGGAATGCATCGGAAAAGACAAGTTTTGAAAAGCTTGTTAAGATTATGGTTGATGCTGATATGGAGAAGGTTGCAAAAGAACGTTCTGATGAACGGATGAAAATGAATCTGGCGGAATACTTGGAAAAAGGTATCGTAAAATAGACCATATTGTATGCTTTCAAAATCGACGAAAATATATGTGGCTGGACACACTGGGCTTGTTGGCTCTGCAATTTGGCGTGGCTTGCAAAAGTATGGTTTTACAAATTTGATTGGCAGAACACATCAAGAACTTGATTTGCTTGATCCCAATGCGGTGTCAATGTTTTTCGATGATGTGCAGCCTGATGTGGTGGTGCTTGCTGCTGCTCATGTTGGTGGCATTATGGCAAATTTACATTATCGGGCGGATTTTATTTATCAGAATTTGCAGATTCAACAAAACGTGATTGGAGAGGCGTTTCGGCATTCTGTAAAAAAACTTTTGTTTTTGGGCAGTACGTGTATATATCCTCGAAATGCCACACAACCAATAAAAGAGGATGCACTTCTTACTTCGGAATTGGAATATACTAACGAGCCGTATGCAATAGCCAAGATTGCTGGTCTGAAATTGTGTGAAAGTTTTAATCTTCAGTATGGCACCAATTATATTGCGGTAATGCCGACGAATTTATACGGCCCGAACGATAATTTCCATTTGGAACATTCGCACGTATTGCCGGCAATGATGCGTAAATTGTATCTTGCAAAATGTTTGGAAAATGATGATATTGAGTCTGTTAGAAATGATTTAACTGCCCGTCCCATTGATGGTGTGTGTGCAACAGATTCTTTTTCGGCAATTACGTCGGCGCTTCAAAACTACGGCATTTCTTCGAAGCGTGTAACACTATGGGGTACAGGTGCACCGTGCCGGGAGTTTTTGTGGAGTGAAGATTTGGCTGATGCTTGTGTACACGTGTTGTTGAATGTGGATTTCAAGGATGTATGCGATAAGCAAAATGCAGAAATACGTAATTGTCATATTAATATAGGTACGGGCATTGAGATTTCGCTTTGTGATTTAGCTGAGAAGATAAAAAAAATCATTGGTTTTACTGGTGAATTGTGTTGGGATGCGACAAAACCTGATGGCGTGATGCGAAAATGTACTGATGTCTCAAAAATCCATGACTTGGGATGGCATCATACAATCGACATTGACGAGGGTATTTCGAGGCTCTATTCTTGGTATAAATCAAGCATTTTGTCATTTTAATATGATTTTTATCTAAAGAAACTGCTCTAAAGTGTTTCGTTTATAAAAAAAAATGTATATTTGTACATATATCTTAATTTAGAATATTATGAAAAAGATAGTTAAAGTATTGTCTCTAATTGGCTTGTCAGTTTTTGTTGCGGCAAGCGCTCAGTCACAAGATGTTAATAATGCGAGAGGCTATGTGCAAGTCTTCGATATCGCATCGGCAAGTAATTTGTCTTTGAATGAATACAAGCAGTTTCATTTTGAGAATGATATTGCTGACGTGAGTTATTTGTTCTGGTCGAGTTATGGAAAAATGCAGGTGAAGGTCGAAAACAAAGCTCAGACTCCATTGTATGTGAATTGGTCGCAATCAACATTCACAGTTGAAGGCGTGGAAATTCCAATGACTCCCGATGAGTCAAAATTGACAGATGTTCAGTACAAAATCTATCAAAAATATAAAGCAAGTGAGCCTACATTGACCGATATGGACTATGAATGGCAGAAAATTACAATGGGACGCGAGGAAAGAAAAGATGAAATTTCCGAAATCCTTACCAAAAGTACTTTCACAAAAGGTAACTATTATTTGATGCCTCGTGAAAAGAGTGCAGATGCGGGTGTTTTGTTGGATACCGCTGTTGCAAGTTATGTTGAAAAACATAATTCGGTTAAGAAACAAAATGCAACAATTTACAAAAAGGATTTCACCATGGATAATTCTCCACTTGTATTTACTTGTAAATTGGTTGTTTCAACAGATAAGGACTTCAAGAATTCAACAGAGATTGTTGAGAAATTTTATGTTGCATCGGTTCGCGAAATGGATGCAAAGCATTTCCGTGGAAAACGTATCGGACAAACTCCAGAAGGATATGGCGTGTATAAATTCCCAGAAAGAAAAAGTACAGCCTTCTATGTTGAAATCAATCCACGTAACTCTGTGGAATTCAACAAACGTTTTGCAAGATAATAACACATTTTGTATAGTTGACGCCGATGGAATTCCGTCGGCGTTTTTTGTGTAAATGCTTTTGTATGAACGTACTTGTTGTTTGTAACAAATTTCCATATCCTCCGACTGATGGCGGACAAATAGCCACATTTGCTATGATTCGTGGTATGGCTGAGTTGGGACATTCGGTTACTGTTGCGGCTATCAATACCAAAAAGCATTACTATGATGTTACGAAACTACCAGATTCTATTCGGAATTTGGCTGATTTTCGTACCGTGTTTAGAAACACAGACGTGACGTTGTGGGGAACTGTTTCTAATTTATTGTTCTCACGTTTGCCATATACTGCTACTCGGTTCATTACCAAAGATTTTTCGGATTTGTTGCGAACTATTTTTTCGGAAAAGAAGTTCGATGTCGTGCAGCTTGAAGGTTTGTATATGTGTGCGTATATTCCTTTGATTCGTAAATGTTCGCAGGCAAAAATCGTCTATCGTGCGCACAATGTGGAATATGAAATTTGGAAACGCTTGGCGAATGAAACGAAATGTTTTGCTAAACGATTGTACCTAAGGAATTTAGCAAAACGAGTGGAACGTTTTGAAAAAACAATGTTGAATCAATACGATTTCTTGGTGCCTATTACGCAACGCGATGGCGAAACCTATACACAAATTGGCAACACAAAACCGATATTCGTTGCTCCAACAGGTATTTTTGTCGCTGATTTGCCTCAATATAGCACACCGAAAGAAGAAACGGTTTCGTTATTTCATATTGGGGCATTGGATTGGGCTCCAAACCAACAGGGATTGCAATGGTTCTTGACAAACTGCTGGCAGAGAATCCGCAGGCAAAATCCAGATATTCAGCTTTTTGTAGCTGGAAGAAATGCGCCCCAATGGTTTGTGGACCAATTGATGGTGGAAGGAGTTGTATATATGGGTGAAGTGCCGAATGCTTATGAATTTATGTCGCAACATACGATTATGATTGTCCCTCTGTTGGCTGGCGGAGGTATGAGAATCAAGATTTTGGAAGGATTGTCGTATGGCAAAGTGATAGTTTCCACTTCAATAGGTGCGGAGGGGATTCCTGCCGAAAATGGTTGGGAGATTTGTATTGCCGATTCGGCAGAAACGTTTGTTGATGTTATAAATAAACTTGTTCAATCTCCGGAACAGAAAAAAATGATAGGTAGTCATGCGGTTGAATTTGTGAAAAAAACGTTTGACAATCGAAATTGTATACATCATTTGTTGGAATTTTATCAAACAGAATCTCAATCATGAACATTTTTGTATTGCTATCGAGGATTCCGTGGCCTTTGGAAAAAGGCGATAAACTACGTGCATTCCACCAAATAAAGAATTTGTCGGCATGCAATACTATTCATTTGTGTGCGTTGAACGATGATAGTTCCGTTGATAAGACTCTGGCATTTGAAAAACTAAAACCATATTGTCAAACGATTGATTTTATTGATATTCCAAAACTAACACTACCATTTAATATGTTGCGTGCTTTTCTAACGGGGAAGCCGATTCAATGTGGGTATTTTTATAATTCTCGTGTGCATTCTCGTGTGCATTCTCTGATAAAGCAATACCAACCTGATGTAGTGTATGGACAGCTTGTCCGTGTCGCTCCATATTTGATCAATGAAGATGTGTGTAAAGTGATTGATTATCAGGATGTTTTGTCATATGGTATGAAACGGAGAATGGATGCTGCAACGTTTTACAAACGACCAATTTTTAAGATGGAATATAATCGCTTGCAACGTTATGAAAATCAAGTGTTTGAAAAGTTTGATGTAAAAACAATAATCAGCGATTCCGACCGTCAGTTGATAGAGCATCCGAAAAAAAATGAAATAATTGTAGTGCCAAATGGCGTTGATTTCGAGAGGTTTGTTCCGAGAGTCAGCGAAAAAAAATACGATATCGTATTTACGGGTAATATGGCATATCCCCCTAATGTGAAGGCTGTCTGTTATTTAATAAGTGAGATTATGCCAATTGTGTGGAAGTCGTTGCCAAACGTTTCTGTGTGCATTGCGGGAGCTACGCCAGTCCCGTCGGTACGAGCGGTTGCTTCGGATTTGGTTGTTGTAACCGGTTGGGTTGATGATATGTGTGAGGTTTATAGCCAATCTAAGATTTTTATTGCTCCAATGCAGATAGGAACCGGGTTGCAAAACAAATTGCTTGAAGCAATGGCGATGGAATTACCCTGTATAACTACGCCGTTGGCAAATAAGTCGTTGCGGGCTACGGAAAACGAAGAAATTCTTGTGGGCGAAACGCCACAGGATTTAGCAAATGCCATAATTTATTTGTTGACTGATGAAAAACTTGCCAAGTCAATAGCTCAAAAAGGAAGTGAATTTGTCCGTTCGCATTACGATTGGAAACGAACAACGGCCTTATTGGAAAATGCAATGTTGCGTATCTAAATCACGCTATTTCCACCTGTTAAAAAAGAATGTATAAAATTGTTTTTTAAGGTGTTGAAATAATATAAATCATTGTATATTTGTTAATTGTAACTATTTCGAGTTGAAATAGTCTTGTATAAAATGAATAGTGGACCTCTAAAAAATATATGATATGAAGAAACTACTACTACAATCGCGATTTGTATGGATTTTGGTTGGTATTGTGTTACTTGTTGCAACGCAAACAGAACTCGCTTTTTCGCAATGCGGTTCTGCATCTTTCAAGACAAATGCTGGATGGTGCGATAACTATTACGCCAAATGGGAAATAAATGGCGCTGTGCCAGCAGGGACAAAATACCATTGGTATCATAAAACTGGTACGAACACCTATCAAGACCTTGGGTATGGACCAAACGGCGATGGTTCTGTTATGTCCACACCATACCGTTGTCAAGCATCTGATGGAAGTACGGCTACCTTGTGGTATGCAAAGGAAGGGGGATTTTTGTTGGCGAATGAGAATAGTCCAACATTTAATGATAAATCAAATGAAGCGAAGAATTCCTATTCGGTTACACTTACCACAAATGTCCAAGTGACAATTAATTCTGTGGAAATACCAGTTTATTTTGATTATCTTGGAAATAATACTTTTAATTTGAGTTTACAATTTAAGAATACATCAACAGGAACAACGTATAATGTCCCGAGTTATTCTTTTGGTTCTTCGGCATTACGGGCAATCTCTAATTCGATGTATATGTTATTGTTACCTGTTGGGATAACATTGCCGGCGGGAACATATTCTGTAACAATACCAAGTACATCGGTTTCTGGTTTTGGTTGGAATAGCAGTTCTTCAACATATCAAAATACTTCTTTTGGTGTGAAGGTGGTTTCTGGTTCTGCCAATTTTTGGAATAGTAACCATTATGCCAATATTTACAATTGGGACATAGAAGTTGCTTGCGATAAAATTGAAACGCCTGCTTCGAATCTTAGAACAACGAATTGTTGCGATCCAGTTGTGGGACAGGATGTCTCGTTGAGTGCTTCGTTGGAGTATATAGAGTCGGGACAAAGCACAGAATTAACTGTTACGCACTATAATTCAACCAGTAATTATTTTGTGTGGTACAAAGATGGTTCCCAAATAACATCAGGGCCTGGAAAATTGAGTTATACAACAACTGAAACTGGTATGTACTCTGTTCGTGAGGTAAAATCGATGACATATCGAGAAGAGGAAAGTTGTTATTTGGAAGGAACATTGGAAATCCAAAATAGGAAGTTTTCTGTTAGAAACAATGATGCGGCGTCAACGCATTGTTATGGTTCGAAAATCGAATTGGAGGCTGTGGCAAAGTCAGGTGCGGCTGTTTCAACAGTAAGCTGGGAACCAGCTTCATTATTTGCAAAACCGACTGGGGCGAAAGCTATAGCGGAATTGTCATCGGAAGGAAAAATTGTGTTTGAGGCAACTGCAAAAATACTTGAAGATAATAAGACAGTCAACGGTGATTTTGAGGCAGGAACAACTGGATTTACTTCTGGGTATAATGTAAGAACCGATGGTTCTATGCCAGATGGAGCGAATGCTCTTGTGTATGCCGATGCTTCCACTGGATATGTTACTAATGCAAATGTGGGGGGGACTTGGCAAGAAGCAGCGTATTGGACACAAGATGCAACGAAAGGCGGGAAAAAATGTACGGGAAATGGCAAGTTTATGTCAGTTGATGGTAAATCTGACCAGGCTGGTTGGATAGTGTGGGAAGAATCGAATTTGAGCGTTACGAAAAATAAGGATTATGAGATTTCATTGGATGTGGCGAATATCGGTTGGGGCGATTTGAATACAACTCCGTTTACTATGGGCGGCGCTGTTCCGTTGGATATTTATGTGAACGATGTGTTATTGTTCTCAACAACACCAAACGATGAATGGTGTAGCTGGGAAACCAAAACAGCAACATGGAATTCAGGTGACGCCACAAAGGCAAAAATTACAATTAAGCAAAATGCACCAAGTCAGAATGGATATGATTTTGCTATCGACAATATTTATATGGGTATTCCACGTATCCAAAAAGATACTGTCAGTGTGAATGTTACGGATTGTTACGAGGTTGTTGTGGAAAACAACAATTGCGTTTTGACAGCAAGAGCGGTGAACTCCGTTACTGGCGAGGAAGTAGGGCAGGTTGACCATTGGGTTGATGCTTCGGGAAATATTATTGTTGATGCTTCGGGAAACATTATTTATGGAAATACGCTCGATGTTTCTGATATTACTACTGCACCTACCACATATAAGGCAATTGCATATTTCCCTGCAGGTAGTGTAATCACAAATGGCGATTTTGAATTGGGAATGAGCGGCTTTAAATATGGACGTGGTAATGGCTTGTATGATAAGGGTAACCAAGTTGGTTCGTTTACCATATTGAAAGGTGAAGATATTGCTGGAACAGCATGTGGTACTTGGTGTGTTCGTGTTGACGACCATACCTCCGGAAGTGGAAATATGTTGTTTGTGGATCCAGAAAGTAAAGATGGCGATGTGATAGCATATGATTTTACTGCAGTGAAGGATAAAGCATACATTTTGTCGTTGTATTTTGCAAATGCTTGTCGGTTTACTGATAGAAATCCACTTCCTATCAGCGCACAATTGTCGTTTATTGTGAAAAACAACGCAACGGGAACTCGTGAAGAAATTATCACAAAACAGCTGTCCGACAACAATGACTGGGAGGATTTGAGTGCGGTGTGGACTGCCCCTGATGATGGTAGTTTTACTTTATTTATACGTGCGGCAGGAGATGAAACACTTACTGTAAATGATTCTCAAAATCAAGAAAACAATCGTTCTGGCGGTAACGACTTTGTGATTGACGATATTAGTTTTGCAACTTCGCTGGATAAGGTGTATGAAGGCGAAATAGAAGTGTCACCATGTATTGAGTGTAAAGAACCAACTGCTGTTACACTTACGCCATCTTCTCGTACAGATGGGTATATGTGTGACGGAGAAACGATTACGCTTACTACAAACAATCAAGCGAATACCACCGATTTTCAATTTGACTGGTATAAGGGCGAATCAATCGAAGCAGGTACTCCTGTTACCAACAAAATTGGACGTACTGGCATCGCGGGCGATTCGTATGCTGTATCCGATATAGCTGATGCAGGAACATACTGGGTTCGTGTGAGTGATGCTCACTATCCTGATATGGATGCGTGCTGGAGCGAAACATCGTTTACCATAACACCGGCAGAAAAACCTACTGTTGAAATTACTGGTGGTGCTGAATATTGCGAGGATGCAACGTCTATTGAAAAACCTGTATTTACGTTTACAGGAACGGCACCGTATAGATTTAGATATAGAATTGAAGATGTGAGAGGAAACGAGGTTTCTCCCACAACAAATTGGCTACAATCTAATTCAGATACATATTCACCACCAACTGCCCCAAGCGGCGTTGGTACATATGTTTACAAAGTTGTTGAATTAACTGACGCACTTTGTACAGCCGATGCTACCGAATTGGACAAACAAAGTACTCGAATCACCATTCTTCCTAAGCCAACAATTACTGAATTTGCTTCAAGTGGAGATGCTTGCGAGGGTAGTGAACTGTCTATTTCCTTGAAAATTAGAAGTTCCGTACCTGCAGGTTGTTCGTATTATTACACTGATTACAAAGGTGATAAACAATATGGAGGCCTTATGGTGTCCGACAATGCCCAAAAAATTGTGGTTTCGGATGCTGCGACCGTTGCCCATTCAGGAACATATACTTTTTATGTGTATATAACTTCGGAATGTTCCGATACTAAATCAGTTGATGTGGAAATCTATCCAAATCCAACAATCGACAACATTGCAATTTCAAATGAGGCAATGGTTTGTAGTGGTACCGAGATTTCGTTCACTCCAACAGTAACCGACAATGATTCGGGACAAGGAACGTTTGAGTGGAGTGGTACAAAAACAGGCAATACCGAAGTCCTCAAAGTTAACGAAACAGTGAGTGCGATGACAGAGGTAAAGGAAACGCTTACTTACACAAGCTCGCACAATTGTTCGGTAACATCGGGTGAAGTTACTGCTACTATTTATCCGATTCCTGCTGCTCCTGTAACGAAAGACGATAGCTATTGTAAAAATACCACGGCCGATCCTGCTAATGCAACAATAGAAACTGATTGCATTGCAAATTGGTTCGATGCCGACCATAATCCATTGTCGGGTACGCCTACACCAAGTACTGCGAATGCAACCGAGGAAGGACATCCAATTACATATTTTGTGAGTCAAACTGCTTATAAATCAGGATGTTTTGCTGGGTGTACAAGCTCCGAATCGGAAGTTCATATTGTGATAAACGATAAATTAACGCCTGAAATTACAGCAACGCCAGAGGCATTCTGTAAGAAATTGTCAACCGAACTTTCGCTTGATAAAGCATATCAAACGCAAAAATGGACACTTGGTAACACATCGTTGGGTACAGGTGCGACATGTACGTTCGGTAGCGACAAGGATGCCGGCAAATATACCATCGGCGTGGAAGTAACTGATGTAAATGGCTGTACAGGAACGGCGGAAAAAGAAATCACCGTTTATCCGTTGCCAACAGCAACACTTACACCTGAGGAAGAAATCAAAATTTGTGATTTAACTTCGGCTACTATCACGGCAATCATAACATCGGGGGATGATGGCAATGGCCCGTATCCTGCTGTAGGTTCGTGGTCGGACAATGCAACCAAGGTTGATGATTATACGGCAACATTCACTGCCAATGGTGATGGAGCAAAAACGGTTGAATATCATTATACAAGTACGTATGGTTGCGAATTCGACGCACCAATTCCATCGAAGAAAATCAATGTGATTGCAATTCCGTCGGCGGTTGCTGATTGGACGGTAACGTATTGTGAGAAGGCTACCGCATTGGCTCTTGAGGCTCCTTCTACAGCAAGCGGCGTGAAATGGTACGATGCGCCCGATGCAACATCACCGCTCACGGGGGCTCCAACTCCTTCGACAGCTTCGCATGGCGAATACTATTATTATATGACTCAAAAACCTGATATCTGCGAAAGTGCCAAAACGAAAATTACTGTGGTTGTCAATGAGTTGCCGAATCCGATAATTACATCGAAAGTGTCTGGCGCAGAGAAAGATAATGCATGTTTTGGTACCGCAATCGACTTGAGTTTGGATGCTGCATATAAATCGCAGAAATGGTCGTGTTCGCCAACCGACTATCTCAGTTCAACAACCGATGGCGCTCCATCATTGAAGGCTACTGCACCAGCTGGTACATATACTATTGGGGTGATTGTGGAAGACAATAATTCATGTAAGAATTTGACAGAAGTCACTAAAACCTTAGTTGTTCATCCGATTCCTGTTGCTGAATTGTCGGATTTGACCGCACAATGTGCCGACGATGAAACTCAACAGACAATTACTGCAACCATCACTCCTGATTTGTTGGGTGAGGGTACGTGGACTGGCGATGTGGTGAAAGCATCGGAATATACAGCAACGTTTGTCCCAAAAACAGCTGGCGCAGGTAATCATACTATAACCTATGGATTTACAAGTGCTGCAGGATGTGAGGCTGAGTCTGTTGAAAAATCTGTTATAGTGTATGCTATGCCAGAAATAACTATAACACCAAGTGTTACAAGTGTTTGTGAACAAGGGGGAACGACGTCGGGAACGGTTACAGTATCCATGGGCGGAACATATAGCACATCAGGTTCAAAAACACCGACTTACAACTACACCAGCGAAACCTTGAATGATGTTGACGCAACCACAGGTTCGTTCAGTTCGGTAGGGCAGCGGAGCGGACAACATACTATTAAGTTGCAATATACCGATGCAAATGGTTGTAAAGGCTTCGATAGCAAGGATATTACGGTGTATGCACGACCAGTTGTTGATTTTGATTTGCCTGCTGCAATTTGTGATTATGCAGGTGCGATTGATTTAGTTGGAACAGTGAAATACGAAGACGGCGCTTTTGCTACAATCACATCGGGAACAACTACATTTACTGGTACTGGTGGTGTTGCTGATTCAAAATTCACACCGACAGGATTGCTTGGCTCGAAGGATGTAACATTGACGTACACCGATGAACACGACTGTAAAGCTGTGAATGTGAGCCACAGTATTGTGGTGAACCATACCGATGCACCAACTCCTGTTTCAAACAGCGATTCAAAATTGAATGTGGTTAATCAAGCTGCCGTGCCGCTTCTTTCTGCAAATGGTGCTGATGGAGCGACATATAAATGGTATTTAGAAAATGACACAACAAAAACTGTAGCGGCTGAAACGCAGACATATCAAATTTCCTTTGTGCCAGACACAGATGGAAAAATGAAGGAAGGACAGTATTCTGCGTATGTTACCCAAACATTGAATGGTTGTCAGAGTGTGCCAGCACAGGCAATTCTTACCATCACCGATTGTCCGGTAACTTCGCCGACAGCTCCGAAATATTTCGCTTGCGTTGACCAAGATGGAATTACGGTAAAGGCGACTTCAACCTATGCAAATCCTGAATCCGATGATACGAAAACTATCGGGTGGTTCTGGGACAATACAAAAATTCCTGTAACTACGGTGGCAAGTTTGGATGCGGCTCAACCCGACGGAAAAGGTGCTTCATTCACTATTCCGCAGTCAAAATTGACGAATGCAGGCAATGTTACTATTTATGTGGCTGAATACGATGCTACTTCTGGTAAGGAATGTTTCAGCCCTGCTATTCCGGTGACTGTTGAGGTTCATGCGAATCCGCAACCGACAATCACGGTTCCCGATGTGATTTGTAGCACGGTGGAAGAAATTGATATTGAATTCGGTCCTGCTTCTTCCGCTGACGGAACGGTTACATCAACTTTGGCGGCAGAGGAGGGTGCCATAGAAAATAATAAAACGTGGCATGTTGCATACGATGATTCGGAAACTGGCATCAACTATACGAATTTGACGGTTTCCACTACGGAATTATGGGGAACTGGCGATGAACAGGTTGCTTGTAGTGCCGTAATCGGCAAAACGTTTGCTGTAACTCACGTGAATGCTCCTACGGGAACTGGCATCGAAACTCCGCAGGTTTGGAGTTCGAGTGCAGAAAAGTTAGCGTTGGTTCCTGATATGGTTATTAACTATGCAACCGACTTGAATGCAGTTTTGAGTGTGGTTAATTCCCAATTGGTTGAAATCGGCAATAGTTCGCCGATTGATATGAAGCCGAATATCACGGCAGAAGGCACGTATGAATATAATGTTACACAATGGGTGAATGGTTGTCAGAGCCCAACGGCGGTTTCTGTTTGGAACATTGTGGATTGTCCGACTCCGGCGCCAACGGCAGAAAGTGTTACGTTGTGTTCGAAAGATAATACGTTGGCTCACAATTCACTACCAACGTTGCAGGCTGAGAATGTGGGCAATCAAACCGATGCGTGGATTTGGTATAGCGATGCTGAAGGAACTCAGCAAGTGGGAACATCACAGAATCTTTCATTGGAAGGTTTGACTGGGTACACATCTGATGTTACCGAAAAAACAGTCTATACATTATATGTAAAACAAAACGGCAACGATGGTACGGGTGGAACAGATATGTGTTTTGGTCCGCTGTCGGCTCCTATAACTGTTACCGTTAATCCAAATCCTGCAGTAACAATTATGGATATGCCAGTGCTTTGCTATTATGACGAAACAAAGACAGCAAAAGCAACAGTGAACGGAAACGATTTGGCAACGCTTACAAGCGGTAACGGAAGCTGGAAATTCTTTGATGGAGCTACCGAAGTTGCCGACGGAATTGCTGCCACTGGCGAAATCAATCTACAGGTGAAAGGCGAAAACGATGGCAATTATACGATTCAATATGAATACACCGATGCAAATAATTGCTACGGACAGGAAACAAAGGCAATAGAGATTGAGTTCGCCGAAACTCCGTCAACTGAAGAAGTAAAACGTTTGACAATTGATGAATCCGATGTTGAAGTTGAAGCAGGCAATATCTCCGATAAAACGGGTACAACTGTGAATTGGTACAATACGGAATCCGACCAAGTTGTTGCGTCGAACGATAATCCGTGGAAAACCGGTGATGTAAAATCAACAGAGGTTCGTAAATCGTATTTTGTGAGCCAAACAATCCGTGGCTGCGAAAGTAAGAAAGAAGAACAGATATTGTCTATAATTTTGTGTCCGTTCGAGGCTCCAACAGTGGCTGACCTACAGACTTGCCAAAACGTGGATTTTGCTTCATTCGAGGCTTCCACTTCCGAATCTGTTGATGAATGGTTGTGGTATGAAAAAGATGGAAATTCTTTGAAACCAATCATAAACAACAGCAGTTCGTTTACTCCGACAGCCGATAATTCGGTGGTTGCCACAACTACATATTATGTAAGTTATATGGCTACGGAATCAAAAACGGGTAAGCAATGTGAAAGTAAAAAGGCCGAAGTAACGGCTAAAGTCCTTCCATTGCCGGAAATCACGTTCAGTGGAAATCCATCGTTGTTGTGCTACGATTTGGGTGAACATCAAATGAATGTTCGGGTTGACTACCATCAAAATGGTGCTGGCTCAGGAGCGTGGTCGGTTGACGGAGAATCAGATGCAATTACCGCTACAGGTGAGTTCACAACCAATTTCAAATCTGTGGTTGACGAAGCAGCAAGCCAAAAACCATCGTATGTTGTTCGGTATTCATACACAGATGGAATGATGTGCGAAAACACGAATACGTTCGATGTTCAGGTTCGCTATGTTGCAAAACCTGTTTTGTCGCATCATTATACAATGACATCACAGAATATCGATGCTGAACTTCAGGCTACATTGGATGCAGGCGATACCGTTCGTTGGTATTCCACAGCAGATGATGCCCGCATTCTTTCGGGTGATAATCCGTGGAAAACAGGTGATAGAGGTTCGGTTACTGTCGATAGAACATATTTTGCATCGCAAGTGGTTGACGGTTGCGAAAGTAAGCGTTCGGAAACTACGGTGCAGATTGTTCCGTGTCCGATTCCTGCTCCTACAACTATTGGCAACGAAATGTGTAACTACGACGCTGTTCCTGAACTGACGGCTTTTGTTTCAGAATGGGCGACTCGTCCAAACGGACAGGCGGAATTGTTCTATTTATATAATTCGAACAATGAGAAAATCGATGAGAATAGTACAGGCGTATTCGTTCCGACCGTTGACACTTCAATGGCAAAAGTTCACACGTTCTATATTTCTGAATACAACAGCATGCCGATTGCCGACCTGACTATCCAAGCTGGTTGCGAAAGCCCGAAGGCAAGTGTTACGCTTACCGTGAAGAAAACTGCTCAGGCAACAATTTCAGCTACACAAGATAAAGTTTGTGAATATCCGGAGGGAACAAATCCTGTGATGTCGGCTATGGGATATGTTGGAAATGGTGAGTATAATTGGTACGAGGACGATCCGAATTATCCGAATTGTCAATCTTCATCGGAAACAGGTTTGAAATATACTCCGTTTGCAACCGAAGTGGGAACACATTCTGTTTGGTTGGTAGTGAAGGACGAGGACTGTTTCAGCGTACCGACAAAGAAAGATTTCATCATTAAACAAATCCCTGCACGTCCAGAGGTTACAGCAAACGAAGTCTGCGAAGACGATCCAAATGTCGCACTCACGGCTGTTTCGGAAAATGGATTCATTACTTGGTATTCAGATGAAAACCGTACGTCTTCAAGTTTATTGAAGTCGAATAGTGCAACGTTTATTCCAACAGTGACTCAAGCTGGTGAATACACATATTTTGCAACGCAAACCGTTGATGGTTGCCAGAGTGCGGTAAGCGAAGTGTCATATCGTATAAAAGCTCGTCCGAGCGCTCCGAAAATCATTACGAATGAGTTCCATTATTGCGAATACGATATGCCTCCAGCATTGCAGGCTAAACCAGATCCTGAGGGTGCCAACATCCGTTGGTATTTGTCGGATAAGAAAACGTATGCTAACACCGACAATGAACAAGGCTTTGGCGATATATATCAATTGGAATCGCTCACACAAGGCAAGAATATGCTCTATGCTTCGCAGGTATATGATGGTTGCGAAGGTGTGCAGTCAATGTTGGTATTCTACGTGTATGCAAAACCATCGTCGCCAGTTGTTACAAATGCGGTAATGTGTGAAGGTTCGAATGCTATTCCAACATTGTCAACCAATTTGTTGACGGATAAATGGTACTCTGATAGCTTGGCAACTTCAGGTCCGTTCAATGTTGGCTACACATACACTCCTGATAGCACAGAAGTAAAAGACAAGGATTTGACATATTATATCATCCGAGAACAAAATCAATGTCTTTCCGATACTGTGCCAATCACATTGCGTGTAATAAAAACACCGACAATCTATTTGGGCGAAGACACCACGTTCTGTATTTACGATACGCTTCCTCCGATTGTTGCGGAAGTAACTCCGGCAATCGAGGAGGGTTCTACATTCTCATGGTTCATCTCGCCAAATGCACTAGGTAAGTCGGTTTCGGCTCTCGACACATTCAATATCGAGGAATACAAAAATACTCTCACAAAGAAAACAATAGACTATACTATTCGTGCTCAATATCTTGTGAAAGTTTCGAATATATTGACATGTAAGAGTGAATTCGATACCGTTCATTATGTGGTGAACGAACGGGGACGGAAACCGGTTGTGTTCTCGAAGGTGATTTGTGAGGATGAGGAAATTGTTCCATTGCGAGCTTTGGGCTCTCCAAATATTGAATGGCGAAGCCTTGATGGTATTTTGCCTGCTGAATGGCATGGACAAAAATTTGAATTCTCGCGTGGTCAATCAATAGAACCTGGCTCGTACCGATTCCTTGTGAGCGATGAGGACATGAATACAGGCTGTAAGAGTGAATTCGATACGTTGGAAATGACGGTTGCGCCAGCGGCAAAAACCAAAATTATCGGACAGGATTCAATTTGTATGAAAACCACACTTTCATATTATAGTCAGTACAGCGAAGGAAGCACATACTATTGGGATGTGACGAGCGATGTGTTGAACTACTCAAAGGAAAATATGAGTTCGTCGGTTCGCTACTTCGACTTCAATGAGGCGGGAATGGATACAATCACATTGTACGAACGCACATGGGCTGGTTGTGAGGGCTTCGATACGTTGGTTGTAGCAGTGGGACCAATCCCAACAGCAAAATTCTCGTGGTCGTTGCCAGGAGAATCCAATATTATTGAATTGGTTGACAGTACAGAGCAGGATACGTTGTGGAAACTCGACGATAATGGTGAATTGTATGGCGAACCTATTACGTACAAGATGATGTGGAACCTTGGTCATTCAGGAAACGAAAACGATATTGATACCGTGATAGCATACGAACGCCGTCGTTTCCCGATACTTGAAGGTGACTATTTGTATGGATATAACTGTCCGACGTTGACGGTTGAAAATAGTTTCGGTTGTCGCGATAAATACACAGAATGTATTTTCGTGAATATTGCAACGTCGATTTATGTACCGTCAGCATTCGCACCTGCAAATCCTGCGCATAGTGTTCGCACGTTCCAGCCGAAAGGTTTCAACCTAAAAACGTGCGAGATTTCCGTGTACGATAAATGGGGCAATTTGCTTTGGTTCTCGAATGAAGTCCGTGATGGAATGTTTGTTGGATACTGGGATGGTCGCTACGACGGCAAGATGATGCAGGCTGGTGAATACATCTGGAAAATGGAAGCGACCTTTATCGATGGACAAGTATGGGACGGTTACGATTCCGGAAATGGAAAGAAAACCAAGTTCGGAAATGTGATGCTGCTCCGATAAGAATAGAAAAAGCGGTTCTCGAAAGAGGCCGCTTTTTTTGTATGGAAATTTAGAATTATTTCAAAACAGCGTCCCATAATATCCGCAGACATTTGTATCTTTGTGGTGAAAATCAAACTATATGTTGTTTCGAGAGGTAATAGGTCAGGAATCGGTAAAAAAAGAATTGCGTGAAACGGTTTCATTGAATCGTGTGGCACATGCGTATATGTTCACTGGTCCCGAAGGTTCGGGAAAACTTCCGTTGGCATTGGCGTATGCGCAATATTTGAACTGCGAACATCCGACCGAAACTGATTCGTGTGGCGAATGTCCTTCGTGTAAGGCATTTGCGAAATTGCAGCATCCCGATTTACATTTTGTGTTTCCGTTTGTGAAGGATAAAACACGGGATAAAATATGTTGCGATGATTATTTACAGGAGTGGCGGGATTTGTTTGCTCAAAATCCCTACATCAGCCTCGAAATGTGGCAGACCTACATTGGCGTTGAAAATAAACAGCCTATTATATATGAATCGGAAGCGGCTGGCGATGAAAGCGCTCCACGTATAAAGGGTATTATTAAAAAACTGACAATCAGTAATTTCAGTGCAAAATACAAAGTGATGGTGATTTGGATGGCGGAGAAGATGAACGAAACATGCGCCAACAAAATCCTGAAGATTCTTGAGGAACCGAATCCTAATACTTTGTTTTTGTTGATTACCGAGGATACTCGCTATATGTTGCCTACAATCCTGTCGAGAACGCAGATAGTACGGATTCCAAAAATCGACGACGAAAGCCTTGCTCAGCGGATTCGTGAGGATTTTATGCTCGACGGCGATGAATTGCAGTCAATAGTGAAAAATGCCAACGGCAATTATATTCAGGCGTTCAAAATGGCAACGTCCGACAATGCTCCATCGCAATATTTCGACTTGTTCACCAGAATGATGCGCTGCGCATGGACTAAGGATGTGGTGGCGCTCAATGCCATGGTTGACGAAGTGGATGCAATGGGACGCGAAAAACAAAAGTCGTTCCTGCAATATTGTATGCGTCAGGTACGCGAAAATTTTATCCGAAATCAGAATATTCCTTCGATTTTGTATATGGACAAACAGGAACATGCGTTTTCCGAAAAATTCCATCCGTTTATCAACGAACGCAATGTGAGCGGCTTTTGTAGGGAATTTAATTCGGCGCATTTCCATATTGTGAGAAACGGAAACGCAAAAATTATTTTCTTCGATATGTTTATGAAGATTACTGCTTTAATTCGTTCGTAAAATTTAGTTGATTTGATATGAAAAGATTATTGATATTTATAGTTGCTACCTTTTTCTTTGTAAATGTTTATTCCCAAGAAGAAAACGGCTATTCAGTTTTGGAGGGGAAGAAAACCGTATATTACAACAAGTCGGGAAAATGTGTTGCTTCCGATAAATACGACCAAAAACGTGGTGCCACAATCCATTACGATGCTAAGAACAAGGAAATTGGCTATGCGAAAGTAGATAAAAAAACACGTAAAACGGTCAACTACGACAAATCGGGCAGCGTGATAAATTATTTGAAGGTGAAAGACCGCAAAACCTATCGCTACGACCGCGATGATAATTGTATCGGCTATTACAAGGTTGACACACGAACGAAAAAAACTATCTATTACAATTGCGATGGTACAGAGGCTGCCTATTCGCAAGTGCGCCACGGAAAAACGTATTTTTACGGTGATTTTCCTTATATGGGCTGGTAGGTCTTACGGTATATTTTGACGTAATTTTATCTTGATTGTATTTTCTTGTATCCTATGCACCTGTCGTATCCCTGTGCGTAATCGTAAAAATACACAAAAATCTCGTATTCGTTTTCCGTTTGGTAAAAACTGCCGTCAACGTCGATTTCGTCTATCGTTTTGAAATCGGCTGACGCTTTCACATATTTATAGTTGTAATACCCTTGTTTCAACAGGATTGACGCTTCGTACTGCTGACGTTCCTCGTTGTAGGTCATTTTGTTTTCGTCGTTCAGTTTCCAATCGTTGAAACCGCCAAACACGTAAACATCGAGCGTATCGTAATAATTTCGGTGATACGGAAGTGTGAATTTCACTTCGGCGTAATCTGCAAAATAATCAGCGTTGGAATGTGTGTCTTCTCTGGTCAAAAAATTTCCGTTCAAATCGGTTGTGGAAGTGTAGGCAGCATGCCAGTCCCTGTCGGGATGAAGATAAACGGAATATTTCCCGTTGTTCTTCCCAATAAAATCAACGGGTGTCGTGGCAATCCGCAAGTTCTTGAAATGAAATGTGCGAAATTCGTTGCCGCCTTTGAACAGCGCATTTCTGTTGTCGTTGAAAACCAAGGTGCCGTCGCCCGAAACGTGATTCGGCTGGATTCCTGTAATCATATTGTCCCAGCGGCCATTTTGGCGATATGCCACATACATATCCTTGTCGAATGTCGACAAATCAAAACCGTGCGGCACAATTTTCATGGAAATCTGTTGCGAGTTGTCCATATATTGCACAAGATTCGGGCGATTTACTTCTGCCTGAATTTCAACGAGTTGCTCGGTTACGACAAATCGTTTTTGAATAAGAACTATACCTGATTCCTCATCACCCTCATAAACTTGAACCACATAGTTTCCCGACATGAGAAACTTGAATTCAGGCGTACTTGAACCTCCATGAAACGGAAAATAGAAATCGTAATGAACATACGGCACCGTCGTATTGTACGAAAAATCGGCAAAATCTCCGTCAATCAGAAAATCGCAGTCAACAACCGTCATATATTCGGATTCCACAAGATTGGATTTTCTCCAATTTCGGTCGCAGTGGATTATGCGCCATCTGAGCGGTCGAATCTCCTCTTCCAGAATGTCAAAATCCATCATCAATCCTTTGTTTTCGCCAAGCAACGGCATTACCGGTGTTGCAAGAGAATCGCCCTTTTCGGGACCAACGAGAATTGAAGATGACGAAAGTCTTGTTTTTACCACAGGACGAAGCGTAACCGACTTAATTTGTGCATATTCGGGGTTCACATATTGGTCGTACATGATTTGCGAATACCCGCAAAGTGTTGTAAATAATGCTATTATGGTAACTATGAAACGCAATGGAAAACTACTTTAACATTATATTTCTATGCAAAAATACTATCAAAATCAGAATTTGTGGTTCAAACAAGTTAATTTTCTCACAACTTTATTGCAAATCCAATTGTGTGGTTCATTCCTAAATAGTAGTTGTAGGCGGTTTCGTAGTAGCATTGCACTCGCCAAAGTGGAATTTGAAGTAGGAGAGTGATTGGTGTTTCTTGGGTGCTGTACGATATTCCAGCCTGTAAGTGTCTTGGCAGTTTCGCGGCTACGCCAACCGAAACCATTGGCGGATAATCAGTTTGCTGCAGAAACATTCCTGAAACTGCCACCAGATTATTTATACGATAGTGCATCAGCATTTTTGTTGACGACAGCGTTTCTGATGATTGTCGGAAAAAATGCAGTGGGTTCACAATGTGGATTCCGTACGATAGTTTCTTATGCACGCTACAATATGAGAATTCGGGATAGACGGATATCTTGGGTGTATATACTTCCTGATATTGCCGCGTCACAGTGAATTTTATTGCTAAGGCATTGTAGGTATTGAGTTTTCGGGCAATGCTTCCGCTGAGAAAGCTTTCCCGAAAATGTGTGTTTCCAAATATTGTGGCGGAAACTGCTGTAGAGAGTTGTTTCATTTTTGTACACGCATTGACACGTGTGCAAACCAAATCCGTTGCCATATAGTTCGTGCTGTACGCTACGCCACACTCCGTATTATTTCCGAATGGCAATAAGGCTGGGTTTGTCTGCATTGCCCATACGGAACAGGTGTCGGTGAGAGTACAATTTTCTCCCGCGAAAAATCCTGACGAAAATTTCGATTCTTGGCTAAAACTTTTTGAAAATGAACTACATAGAACGAATACGAAACAAATGGTCTTAATTTGTTTTGTATTCAAAATGTATGTCTTTTAGGTCAGCGTTAGCTTTTTCTATTTTTGCTTTCAGATTCTCTTTGTAGTCAGCCAATGCTTTGGCAACACGTTCATCGGCCATTGCAATGAATTGTGCGGCAAGAATTCCCGCATTTTCAGCTGCGTTGATACCAACGGTGGCAACAGGAATGCCCGACGGCATTTGCACGATTGCTAAAAGAGCGTCGATTCCTTGTAGGCTTGCGCTGATAGGTACGCCAATTACGGGAACGGTTGTCATAGAGGCGATTACGCCTGGTAAATGTGCAGCCATACCTGCAGCGGCGATAATTACTTTAATGCCATTTGCTTTGGCATTTTTTGCGAATTTTTCAACAGCTTCCGGGGTTCGGTGTGCCGACAAAGCAATGATCTCAAATGGAATTTGCATCTTGTCAAGCAATTTTGCTGCTTTTTCCATCACGGGCATATCCGAAGTACTGCCCATAATAATACTGACTTGTGGTTTCATGCGTAATATTTTTGATATTTATTGTTTTGTTTTCGCAAAGATGAAAAAAAAATAGTAATTTCGCCAACGCTTGACGGCGATTTCTTCTTAAGAATCTGACAAGTATTGATAAACAAATATAAAATTTTATAAAAATGTTAAATTTAGTGTTATTTGGCCCTCCGGGAGCTGGAAAAGGAACTCAATCCGACAAAATCGTTGAAAAATACAATTTGTGTCACATTTCAACTGGTGATTTGCTTCGTGCAGAAATGAAAGCTGAAACAGAGCTTGGCAAACAGGCTAAGGCTAAAATCGAAAAAGGTGAATTGGTTTCCGACGACATTGTGATTGGCATGATGGCTAACAAAATTGCTGAAAATGCAAAAGGTAATGGTTTCATTTTCGATGGATTTCCTCGTACTACTGCTCAGGCTGTTGCTTTGGACGATTTGATGGCTAAACACAACATTGCAGTTTCTTGTATGATTTCGTTGGAAGTTGATACACCGGAATTGGTTAAACGTTTGTTGGAACGTGGTAAGGTTTCTGGCCGTGCCGACGATCAAAACGAAGAGGTTATTATGAACCGTATCAAAGTGTACAACAGCGAAACTGCACCTGTGAAAGATTTCTATTCAAAACAAGGTAAGTTGAAGGAAATCAAGGGTGTTGGCACTATCGACAATATTTTTGCGGCTATCTGCAACGTGTGCGACGCATTTTAATTGTACTTGTTTTATTTAGAAGACGTTCCAATGGGGACGTCTTCATTTTTGTGTAAGCTATGCCAACATCGTCGTTTGTTGATTATATAAAAATTTTTCTCCGCTCTGGTAAGGGTGGTGCGGGCTCTGCACATCTTCATCGTGAGAAGTTTGTGGCGAAAGGTGGCCCCGATGGTGGCGATGGTGGTCGTGGCGGACATATTATTTTACGTGGTAGTCGGAATGTGTGGACGTTGTTGGCACTTCGATACCAAAAACATTTATTTGCTGGCAATGGCGGCAACGGGGGTAGTGCCGGAAGTACCGGCGCCGACGGTGATGATGTGATTATAGAGGTTCCTCTGGGAACGGTGGCGAAAGACGCTGAAACAGACGAGGTTCTGTGCGAAATCACTGAAGACGGCGAACAAAAGATTTTGTTGAAAGGTGGCCGTGGTGGTTTGGGTAATTTGAATTTCAAATCTGCCACAAATCAAACTCCACGCTATGCACAGCCTGGCGAGGAAGGCACCGAAGGTTGGTATATTCTTGAACTGAAAGTACTTGCCGATGTCGGTTTGGTTGGTTTTCCGAATGCTGGAAAATCTACCTTGCTGAGTGTGGTTTCCGCCGCAAAGCCAAAAATTGCGAATTATCCGTTTACTACATTGGTTCCACAGTTGGGAATCGTTTCGTACAGAAACGGCGCTTCGTTCGCAATGGCCGATATTCCTGGAATTATCGAAGGAGCGCACGAAGGCAAAGGGTTGGGACTGAGGTTTTTACGCCATATAGAACGTAATGCGGTTTTGTTGTTCCTCATTCCTGCCGATAGCGACGATATTGCGAAGGAGTATAGCGTGTTGCTGAATGAATTGGAGCTATATAATCCAGAGTTGCTCGATAAACCTCGTTTGTTGGCAATTTCAAAATGCGATATGCTTGACGAGGAATTGACTTCGATGATAGAAAAACAACTTCCGCCCGTTGAACATATTTTTATTTCTTCGGTGGCGCAAATCCATATTACGGAACTGAAAGATAAACTTTGGAAATTGTTGAACGAATGATAGATACGTTAGAATCGTTTGACCAACAGTTGTTGCTCGCCATCAATGGAGCAAATTCCGAGATTTTCGATAGGGTGTTTTATGCATTGACACAAACGGTGGCTTCGGTACCTGTGTTTGTGCTTGCCGTGGTTTTATTGTACCGAAAATATGGATGGAAGAACGCCTTGTTTTGTGTCGCTGTAATTGGTTGTACCATAGGCCTTTCCGATTTAATTTCGACGGAATGTTTCAAAAAGGTGATTTGTCGTTATCGACCGACGCATAATCTGGAAATAGGGGGATTTGTTCATGTGGTAAATGGCTACACGGGCGGAATGTACGGATTTGTTTCGTCGCACGCTGCCAATATGTTTGCATTTGCCGTGGGTGTGTCGCTGT
Organism: Bacteroidales bacterium; assembly: GCA_017552705.1. GTDB lineage: Bacteria > Bacteroidota > Bacteroidia > Bacteroidales > UBA1715 > UBA1715. The sequence continues at coordinate 6,328 of JAFZOY010000052.1, read as the reverse complement.
ATTTGCGGCAAAAACCATGGACTTTCTTTTTTATAGTATGGTCGATGTTGATTTGTTACACCCGAATGTATTTGGGTGTTCATTATCCTGCCGATATAGCGTGTGGCGCAATCCTCGGTAGTGTGGTGTCAGTAATATTGTATTTCATCTCATCAAGATTGAAAAACAGATTTTCAGGACTACGAATATAAAAAACTACTCTTTGTACCAATCCGCATACATTCTGTAATTGTGCGAAATTCGGTAAATCATTTCTTTTGTTTGTTCGGGAGAAACGTCTTTTATTTTTTTAGCAGGAACGCCCGCATAGAGGCTTCCTGGTTCCACAACCGTTCCGCTTGTAACCACGGCGCCAGCTGCAATTATTGAGTTTTCGCCGATTACGGCGTGGTCAAGAATCACCGAACCCATGCCTATCAATACATTGTCGCAGATTTTTGCCCCGTGGATGGTTACATTGTGCCCAACCGATACATTGTCACCGATTTCGATGGTTGATTTTTCGTATAGCGTGTGCAACACCGAACCATCTTGGATATTCACAAGATTACCGATTTTTATGGAATTTACATCACCGCGGATTACCGTGTTGAACCAAATGCTGCAATCGTTTCCCATCACCACATCGCCAATGATAGTGGCGTTTTCCGCTAAAAAGCAGTTTTCTCCGAATTGAGGGGTGAATCCACGTACTGATTTTATAAGTGCCATTATTTTGTTGGAATTGTTAATTTTTCAATAAAGAATATTTCGCGTTTGTTGTGTTCTTCTTTGTTTTTAATTTTCTGGAATCCAAACGAAAGAAATGTGTTTCCGTACCAGTATCGGTTTCGGCAACTCGAAACCAACAGTTTTTCATCGTCGGTTATGTAGGGAATCTCTTCTGTGTTGGTTTGCTCGCCATTTTGGTAGGAATGGACGTGTAGCTTGTCCCACGAGGAATAAATGAGTTTCAAATTCTGCGATTCTTTGTTGATGGACAAAAATCGTATGGGATTGTAGGGCTTGTCGTTGATATACATCGGGGCGGAATTGCTCCAGAGTAATTCACCGTTTTCGTTGAATCCCAATAGGAAGAAATGGGTGTATTGATAGCCGTCGAATACTTGGTAGCAGTGCATTGTAGGACCGCCGGGCGCGCTAATGTGCTGACATTCCTGGCGAAACGTGGGGTAGAATGCTTCGCCAACAAGAGCAAATGTGTTATTTTCTTCTATAATTTTGTGTGGAATCATTAAATAGTTGATTTCCAATTCTTTGCTACGATTATTTAGCCGTTCTTGCTTTTTCTCAATTTTTTCTTGTCGTTTTTCCGATAAATACGATGTGAATTGGTTGATATCGAGATAGTTAATGTATTTTGTGAATTCAATTGTACCATTTGCGGTGAGTTTTGAAATGAATATTCCCACCGAGGTTGTTGTGTTTCGGCTTGTATTGCCGTAGGTTCCAGATAGTAGATACGAATTGTCGTGTAATTTCGATGCAAATGCGGAAACTATGTATTTGTCTGGCTCATTTGATTTTACAACGGTTTCAAATGTCTTTTGTCCGTCTTTATAAATGTAGAACTTAATTAGACGGTCGTTTTTCAGTACATCTTTGGTGAACAAATACGCTTCGCCTGATTCCTCGTTGATTTCGAACGAAATAATGGAGAAATTCCGTTTACTGAGTGGAATGATTTTTCCAAATATAAATTCCTCTGTACGAATGTTTTGCGCAAGCAAAATAGGCAATTCTTTTGTGAATCCTTGGAAATACACGTAGTCGCCTACAGCTCGAATTGATTGAATTACAGTACTTTTCGGAAGTTTCCCGTGTATGGTTTTCGTGTTCAGAGTGTGAGCGTTAATAATTGTAAGTGTGTATGTTCCAGATGTTTGAACCGCAAGCGAATAATGGTTTTGTGAATTTGTATAGTCTATGTAATTTGATTTTCGGGCGGGGAGAACCACATTTGTTTTGTTGATGATGTGAAATGCGGTGTCGTATTTCACATAGGTATAGTTGTCGATTTTTCCGCTTGTCTGTGCCGATTCGTCGAGTGTTTTTAGCAGCATTCCATCGGTTCCAAATGGAATACAACTATAGTATTTAATTGTGCTTTCCTGAAATTCTATTCGTTCCTTCTGCGATTCCTGTGCGTAACCGATTGACGAACAGAATAATAGAAATACTATTGCTATGGTTGTTTTGTGTATCATACATTATTGGTTTGAAACATCAATCGTGTAGTACATTGGGGCTTTAATCGTTGCGCCACCGATTTTGAACGCCGGTTTCACTTTTAGAGTGGAATTTGGTGGCAAACCTTTGGTGGAGCTGATTGCAAAAATGATGCTTTTAATTTCGGAAAGCGATAGTTTCTTCAAAATCTTTGTGTTTGTTTCCACATTGATAGGAACTGTAACACTTTGGTTTGGAGCGATTTTCACTTTCTTGTCAAGTTCTCCGTTTGCAACTTCCAAATCTTTTATAAGCAAAATCCATTCGAGGGCGCTCAGTTCCGCTTTTTGGTTGTTGGGATTTGAAATTGCTACGTGTGCGGTAAACGAAATCGGCATTTCGCCCATCAATCCCCGTGTAAGTTTGGCAAAATCGTTTGGCGACAAGTCGTTTAAGCCGCGCTTTCCGTCCATCGAAACATTGTCAAGCATCAATTTTGAGATTGATTCCACGGCAAACGTGCAGTCTTTTATGTTTTTGGCGTTGTTGAAATTACACGACGCACACGCGATGCAGATTGTTATTCCTAATATAAAATTCCTAATAGCCATTTCAGTTTTTCTGGTTAAGATAAGTTATCACATATCATGTGGCTCCACAATTCCTTCGATGTATTCCAGCAATTCTTCTTTCCCGTTTTTGTTTTCAGCCGATGTGTAAAACATTGGTGGTGTTTCTTCCCATTCCTGGAGCAGGGTATCAACATATACTTGGATATTTTTTTCCAACACGGCGGGCTTGAGTTTGTCGGTTTTTGTCATCACTATGGCAATGGGAATTTCCTGTTCTCCGCACCATGCAATAAATTCAAGGTCGATTTTCCGTGGTTCGTGGCGACTGTCAACCAGAATAAACAGGCAATCTAAATTCTGACGGTTGAGAATATACGACGTGATGAAATTTTCGAACGTATTGCGGAGTTTTTTGTTTACTTTGGCGTAGCCGTATCCAGGTAAATCCACCAAATACCACGATTTATTTATCAGAAAATGGTTGATAGTCTGTGTTTTACCTGGCGTTGACGAAGTTTTTGCCAATTTGTGGTTGTTGCAGAGCATATTGATTAACGACGATTTTCCCACATTCGATCTGCCGATAAATGCCACCTCGTGCTTGTCGGGCAGGGGAGAATCCTTGTAGTTTGTTGTACTTTTAATAAATGTCGCTTCTTTGATAATCATATTGCCCAATTTTTGTACAAAGATAATAATTAGTTTGGAGTTAGACGATAGGAATTGTTTGTCGTTTTGGGGAAACACCGATAACAAAAAAGGGTGCCAAATTCCTTCGGCAACCCTTTCTGTACTATGATTTACTGGATTATTCTTTTACAGTTTCGGCTTCGGGAGCGTTCTTTTTCACGCTTTCAATGCCGTTTTGGCAACTTGTTTTAGACTTGTATCCTTCTGAAGTCGCAATGATTTCGCCATTCCGTGCTTTTAGGCGGAAACGGAATTCACCAGATTTGTCGGTGTAGATTTCGTATTTTGGGTTTTTCAGTTGTGCGAAATTCGCAACAGTTTGGTCTTCCACATCGGCGGTACAGTTGGTAACTACGCTTTTAATACCGTTTTTACAGGCTGATTCTGTGTTGTAAACTTCAGAAGTTGCAATTACTTCTCCGTTTCCTGCTTTTAGGTTGAATTTGAATCCTGATTTTGATTCTTTAATGACAAATTTTCCCATAATCCTTTGTTTTTATTTGGTAATACTTATTGTAATTTTATATCAATCATACAATAATACAAAAAAAATCAATTCAAATTACCGACTGTTGATAATTTTGTCACGGTTCTGTGCATCCCGCATTGAGCATTACACATTAAGCATTCCGCATTATTTCACAACCTTCACCGTTTCGCCATCTACCACCACAAAATACACCCCAGCCTTCAAATTCTGATTTGCGATTTTCTTGCCAGAAATTGTTACCACAAATGCTGGTGCTTCGCCGTTTACGAGGATTTGGTTGTTGACGATTGTGATTGTTGTGCCGTTTTCGACTTCAGAAATGGCTGTTGGAATTTTATCGAAGATTGCCTGATATTTTTGGTCAGCAGAAACGATTATGGAGCGTGGATTATCGGTGTTGCCGTCGTCCCATTTTGTGAATTTATAGCCAGATTTTGGCCATGCGGAAATCGAAACCGTAGTACCTTCCTCGAATTTCCCGTTTCCTTGTATCGAACCAAAAGAATTGTTGTTTGCCGACACTTTGATAGTATAGATAGCTTTAAAGATTGCCACTAAATTGCTATCCGATTCCACTATTATGGTGCGAGGATTGTCGGTATTGCCGTCGTTCCATTGAGAAAACGCCTTTCCACTTGCGGGAGTTGCAGTAAGAATAGCCGTATCTCCATCGATATATTCGCCTGCTCCATCAACTAAACCTAATGAGTTGTCGTTCGATGATAAAGAAACAGTGTAGATTGCCTTGAAAATCGCTTCTAAATCATAATTTGAGTCCACTGTTATGGGGCGGGGATTGTCGGTGTTGCCGTCGCTCCACTGAGTAAACACACTTCCACTTGTGGGAGTCGCCACAAGTGTGGTTATATCTCCATCGGCGAATTCACCTGCTCCTTCAACCGTACCTAATGAGTTGTCGTTTGCCGATGCTGAAACACTGCACGATATACCTTTTACAGTAATCCAACGAGTTATAGTTTTACCAGACGAATTATATTTAGCATTACGATACAAATCTTTACTTTCGCAAGGAACATACAAAGTCATTGAATGTTCACATCCAAATGTGCAATCGTCACCGATCATGGGTGGAGTTGTTGCCAAACAAGTAACAGATGTTAATCTACTACATTGATAAAAGGCAGCACCTCCAATCATAGTAACATTTTCGAGTATTGTAACAGATGTAAGACTTGTACAACCACAAAAAGCAAAATCTCCAATCTTAGTAACATTTTCTGGTATTGTAACAGATGTAAGACTTGTACATCCTTCAAAAGCATAGTTACTAATGTAAGTCACATTTTCTGGTATTGTAATAGAGGCAAGACTTGTACAATTCTTAAATGTGGACTGTTGTATCACAGTCACACTCTTTGGTATTGTAATGGAAGTTAAATTTCTACAACCGTCAAATGCATGCCAACTAATAGTAGTTACACTTTCTGGAATTGTTATTGATGTAAGACCTGTAAAACCAGAAAAAGCCATTTTTCCGATGGAAGTCATACTTTCTGGTATAGTTACCGACGTAGGACTACTACAACCATCAAATGCATGTTCTCCAATTTTAGTTACCGAGTTGGGGATTATCACATCGTTACCATTCCCGATATACTTATATATGCTTGTTTTCTCTGCATCTTCATAAATAAAATTGTCGTCAAAAGCACGACAGATTTTATTTGCACCCCATGGGGCTCCTGTTGCATTTCCTGAATATATTATCAGATCCACGCCCTCAAAGGCCTTTTTACCTATGTATGTAACCGAGTTTGGAATTGTTATTGACGTAAGACCTGTACAACCATAAAAAGCACGTTCTTCGATGTGAGTCACACTCTCTGGTATAGTTACCGACGTAAGACCTCTACAGTTCTCGAATGCACTTTCACGAATATAAGTCACACTATATCGTACATTCTGATACCAAACATAAGATGGGATTGTTACAGAACCAGAATAACTATTATAATATTCATCTTTAAATGTTACCCAAGCTTCATTTCCTGAAACGGAGGATGAAACGTTTGAATAGTATATACCATCTACTTTAAAATCGTATGCCCACACGCTACTTGCTACAAATAGAGTGAGGAAAAATGTAATAAAATTTTTCATAATCACTTTGTTTTATTATTGTTCATATACCTATTTAGTTCGTTTTCACATATAGAATTCCAAATATTTTTGTATTCCGTATATTCTTTTCGTATACTATCTTTCATGGACTCAATTTTTCTGGATCCCCAAATATATCTATCCATATCCTTAAAAGAAATGTTTGGATTTTCAAAACAAGTATCTCGAAAATCTTTGTAGATTTTTACAAAAGCTTCATAGCCTTCTCCTTGTGGTGGATTGCCATTCCATTCACTCCCTGTAATTCTGTTTTCGTTAATCCATT
>JAFZOY010000051.1 GCA_017552705.1 Bacteroidales bacterium | reverse complement strand
ATCAAGGTGATACTGCGAATGTTCCTATCTTGTCAACCGACTTGTTGTTGGATAAATGGTATGCCGACGAAGATTTGACAATGCCGATTGCATCTGGTTATACGTATGAACCTGAAATTGGTGTGAATGAATATGGAAACAAATTGTTCTATGTCATTCGTGAACAAAATGGTTGCTTCAGCGAGGTTGCAATTGACACCTTGTACATTATCAAGCATCCAGTAATTACGATCGATGAAGATAGAACGATTTGTGTATATGACACAATCCAACCTATTACAGTTCAAACATTCGAACCTGAACTTACTGATCGTTCATCAGTTGTATGGAGAGTACGTACTGGTAAGGTTTCTAAGTTTGTGGAAGAAAACCCAGAAGACCATTCAATTGTTCCAGTTGATGAAATCAATGCCGCTGGCGAATACGAAGTGTATGCATCGTACCGCTATGTATATGACAATATCTTCTGTACAAGTGACGAGGTTTCAATGAATGTTTTGGTTAAGGAACGTGCTCGAAAACCAATTGTGTTCACTACAACAATTTGTGCTGGCGAAAATATTGACCAACTTCGTTCTTTGGGTAGCCCATACACAACTTGGATAAGTATAGGCGACGATAATAGAAGAACATTGCCTTTGGAATATCACGGTCAATCGTATAAATTCCAACCTGGACAAACTTTGGATACAGGTGTATATCATTACGTTGTATATGATATGAACATGTATGATGAAGAAAATCTCTTGGGTTGCGAAAGTCTCCGTGATACAGTTTCGATGGTGGTTGCTCCAGCTGCTAAAACAAAATTGTTCGGACGTGATTCAGTTTGTATGGGTAGTCAAGGTGAAGCATACTATACTCGATATGAAAAGACAAGCCAGTATTTCTGGAATGTGACAGGTAATCATTTGAACTACTCAAAAGATGCTTCATCAACATCGGTTCGTTACATTGACTGGATGTCGGTTGGTATCGATACATTGACAGTGTACGAACAAACTTGGGCTGGTTGCGAAGGTTTCGATACAATTGTAGTTCGCGTAGCTCCTGCACCTGTGGCTTCATTTGGTTGGTCGATGCCAGGTTCATCGAACGTTATTGAGTTGGTTGACAGCACAATTCAAGATAGTTTGTGGACAACAAATACTGAAGGTGAGTTGATTGCAGAACCAATTGCTTATACGTTGGAATGGAACTTCGGTCATCAAGGTGCAGAAAACCAAGTTGATACTGTAGTTGAATTTGAAAAACGTAAATTCCCAATCCGAGAAGGTGGCTATCTGTACGGTTACAATTGTCCTGTATTGACGGTTACAAACGATTATGGATGTAAATCTTCTTATACAGAATGTATCTTTGTGAACGTTAGTTCTTCATTGTATGTTCCGGATGCCTTTGCTCCAACAAACCCAGCACATGCTGTTAGAACATTTGCACCGAAAGGATTTAACTTGTTGAGTTGCGAAATCTCGGTATATGACAAGTGGGGTAACTTGCTGTGGTTCTCTAACGAAGTGAAGGATGGTATGTTTGTTGGCTACTGGGATGGCCGTTACGATGGTAAGATGATGAAATCAGATGTGTATATCTGGAAAATGGAGGCTACATTCCTCGATGGACAGGTATGGCCTGGTTTCGACAATGGAAATGGAAAGACAACAAAATACGGAAGTGTAATGTTGCTTCGATAATCGTTTCCTGATAACCTACGAAAAGGAGATTCGACTGTGTCGGGTCTCCTTTTTTTATTCTTGTAGGATAGAATGGGAAATAATCTCTATCTTTGTACACGAAAATTATGGAACAGAACGAATATACAGTTATCAAGCCGATGTCGAGTTTACTTCAGTTAAACTTGAAAGATATATGGCATTATCGCGATTTGATGATGATGTACGTTAAACGGAATATTGTGACTGTATATAAACAAACAATTTTGGGCCCGTTATGGTTGATTGTGCAACCAGTGCTGACGACCATTATGTTTATGTTTGTTTTTGGTAATTTGGCTGGCCTTTCCACCGATGGTATTCCAGGGGCATTGTTTTATTTTGCAGGATTGATTTTGTGGAATTATTTTTCACAGTGTCTTACAGGAACATCAGGTGTTTTTATTGCAAACCAAGGCGTGTTTGGAAAGGTATATTTTCCGCGAATTGTAGTTCCGTTGGCAACCACAATTTCAAATTTGATTCAGTTTCTGATACAGTTTGTTGTTTTCGTAATTTTGTATGTCTATTACTATATCACAATGGACGTGCCGATTGTGCCGAATGTATATGTGCTGTTGTTGCCGCTGTTGGTTTTGCTGTGTGCTGGATTGAGTCTTGGGTTCGGTATAATATTTTCATCGTTGACCACCAAATATCGTGACTTGGTATTTTTGTTGCAATTTGGTGTGCAGTTGTGGATGTATGCAACTCCGATTATTTATCCGTTGAACTCAATACCCGTCGATAAGCAGTGGATTTTCTTGTTGAATCCGGTTACATCCGTTATTGAGACTTTCAAATTTGGGGCGTTTGGAGTGGGAGTGTTCTCGTGGACAGCGTTGATATACAGTTTTGTGTTTATGCTGTTGTTGCTCCTCTTTGGGATAATTATCTTCAATAGAATAGAGAAATCGTTTATGGACACAGTTTAACTGATGTCGCGCCATGAAGTATTTTGTTTTTTTCGATTTTCCAATCCTTGTTTGAGCAGAAAGTTCTCCTGATTTGAGAGCGTCGGATCTTTTTCAGCAATAAAGAAGGCCATATTTCTGGCGATGTTAAGAATCTGACCATCGCGGGCCAAGTTTGCAAGTTTGAAAGATATTGGCAGACCGCTTTGTTGCGTTCCTTCTATGTCGCCAGGTCCACGGAGTTTCATATCCATTTCGGCAAGTTGGAATCCGTCGGTTGTTTCAACCATGGCGTTAAGGCGTGCCTCGCCGTCTTTTGAAAGTTTGTCGCCAGCCATTAGAATGCAAAAAGACAAATCTCCGCCTCGTCCCACACGGCCTCGAAGTTGGTGTAGTTGCGAAAGTCCAAATCGTTCTGCACTTTCTATTACCATTACCGTAGCGTTCGGAACGTTTACTCCCACCTCGATTACAGTTGTGGCAACCATAATCTGTGCTTCGCCTGATGCAAATTGTTGCATGGCGAGATTTTTTTCGGCAGGTTTCATTTTCCCATGAACAATCACTGTTTTGTATTGCGGAGCCGGAAATACTTGCGTGATGGTTTGATAGCCTTCCTCCAAGTTCTTGAAATCAAGTCGTTCCGATTCTTGGATAAGGGGATATACCACATAAATCTGCCGTCCTTGTGCTATTTGTTCACGCATAAGGGCGTACATTTTTTGTCGTTGCGAATTGCGGAGCATTGCTGTTCGAATTGGTTTTCTGCCTGGAGGCAATTCGTCGATGATGGAAACATCCAAATCTCCGTACAGCGTCATTGCAAGTGTACGGGGTATCGGCGTTGCAGTCATAACTAATACATGTGGCTGTGTGGAGTTTTTCGTCCATAATTTCGCCCGTTGCGCCACGCCAAATCTGTGTTGCTCATCGATTACGCATAACCCGATATTTTGAAACTGCACTGTATCTTCGAGTAGGGCGTGCGTGCCTACAATCATGTTGATTGTTCCGTTTTGAAGCCCTTCGGCAATTTCAGCACGGACTTTTTTGGTCGTAGAGCCAGTCAGGAGGGCGATGTTTATAGGCATGTCCGAAAGCAAATTCTGTAGCGATTGGGCATGTTGTTGTGCCAAAATCTCTGTCGGAGCCATCAAACATGCTTGAAATCCATTGTCGATAGCCATAAGCATTGCCAAGACCGCCACTAACGTTTTTCCGCTTCCTACATCGCCTTGAATGAGGCGGTTCATGTGTTTCCCCGATTCCACATCTTTCCGAATATCGGCCATTACACGAATTTGTGCGTTGGTTAGAGGAAACGGTAAGTGTTTTTTATAGAACGTCGGTAATAGATTGTCGTTGTTCCTAAAAAATTGGAATCCTTTTATTGTTCGGTTGTTGTTTTGCTTACGAATTGCCAACGTGAGTTGAATCCAGAACAATTCCTCGAATTTTATGCGGAACTGCGCTTTGGAAACCAGGTTAAGGTTCGTTGGCATGTGGAGCGAGCGAAGTGTTGTTTCCAGATTTGGTAGCTGAAGCTCTTGAAGAATATAGTGCGGCAATGTTTCGATAAGTATGTTAGTCCCGATTTTTGCGAACGCGCTCTCTACAATGGAGCGCATCACTTTCCCGTTTAAGTTTGCTTTTCTTGTTTTTTCTGTTGCGGGATAAACGCCTATAAAATCTTGTTGCGGACGACTATTGAATTTCTGTAACTCTTCGATTTCAGGATGTGTCATCGATAAAATGCCGTGAAAATCAGCAACTTTTCCGAATACCACATATTCAACCCCGATTTTTATAGAGGAATCAACCCACTTGATTCCTTTGAACCACGTGAGTTCAATTGTTCCTGTACCATCGGTGAATAATGCTTTCAGATGTGCTTTTGCTCCGATGCCGGATGTCTGTTTTCGTAGAAAACGTCCTTTGATTTGTACAGCGGCTTGTGCAGGTACAAGTTCTGCGATTGTGTAGAATTTACTTCGGTCGATGTAGCGGAATGGGATGAAATTTATTAAGTCGTTGATTGTGAAAATGTTCAGCTCTGTCTTTAACAAATCTGCCCGTTTCGGTCCAACGCCTGGAAGAAATTGTATGTCGTCGTATAGAATGTTCATTTATTTTTTGAACGAACCTCCAATTCGTGCCCGTAAATAAATTTGTTGAGAATTGTCCCATACGCCATCAACATAGTGTTCGCACCATCGGAAACTTGCTGAAACTGCATCAGTTTGGAACACGTATAGAATGGCATCAATACGTGCATAGTTTCCGCAACGGAACAATGGATCGCCCCATGGTAGATGTGTGCCTTCGCCCGTGTATAGGATTGCGTCAATTCCAATACATTTTTTCTGGATGTAACATGTTGAATACGAAGCAAGTGAACGTAATGGACTTACAAATGTCGTGTCGCGGTGGTTGCTGTACCATGTGTTGACGAATCCTGTGGAAATTGAAAGAGTGTCAAACCACGTGTTTCGTACATCGAAGCCAAGATTGATGCCCCAACCGCCATTGTCGGCAACAGATTTGCTTCCACGTTCGCCTTCGGCGTGATGGCGGTAGTAGAACATATCTGTGATAAAGAAATTGCCGAGATGGGTAATACCGCTCAAACCAGTGATGAATTTTTCGCAGTAGCCGGCATTAACTTGTGTATGCCAATCGAACAACAATGTTTGTTGTCCTAATTTGTGCGAAATAATTCCCCGTGCACCTTGATAATTCGGGCGATAATAGAGCAATGAGTCGGTGTATAGAACTTTGGGGAACGTGGCATTTTCAATCGGAAATGAACCTAATTGGAAATCAAGATGTTGGTTTTTGTATTGATAATAAAACGACAGAACAGGTTCATGAGCAAACATTTTTTCGCCATGTTCAACCATATAGCTTCCGCCACCGAAAATCGCTTGGTTTGTGTCTATCTGATATCCGATGACTGCCGATAGGCGTGAACCTAAAATTGTCTCGGGGTAGCCGTAGTAGGTGGTGAATTCCCTATTGTCGCCAATAAAATCATAGCCGCCTTTCCATATAAATCCTTGGCTAAACGATGGTGTCGTAAATATATTTAAGACAATGATAATAAAGAAGATATATTTATTTCGCATAGTGTGAAGTTTATTTGTATTCATTGTTTTCTGTATGAAGTTCGGCAGATTCGCTGTTGTGGAATTTCTTACCACAATGGCTACAAAATTTTGCATCGTCGTACAGTGTGTGCTCGTGGCATTGTGGACAGATTTTTGTGCGCCGTTTCTTTTCCTCGTTTATCAACGAAACCGAGAAAATACCTGTTGGTACCGCTAAAACTGTGTAACCCAGCAACATGATTATTGCCGAAAGAAATCGACCTAATGTGGTACAAGGTGCAATGTCGCCGTAGCCTACAGTAGTCATTGTTACAATAGCCCAGTAGATGCTATTGGGAATATCCTCGAAACCGCTCGGGTTCCGTCCGTTTTCAACTATGTACATTACGGTGCCAATACTTACAACCAGAATGACGGCAAATAAGAAGAAAATAACGATTTTCTTGCTACTTTGTTTTAAGGATTGAAGCAGGAGTGTACCTTCGTTTAAGAAAGCGAATAGCTTGAAGATGCGGAATATCCGCAGCAATCGGAATATTCTTATTGCGAGCAACGCTTGCGCTCCGGCAAAGAATATTCCCAAGTAACTCGGCAACGTTGCAAGTAGGTCGATGATTCCCCAAAAACTGAAAATGTACGTCCGAGGTGTGTCCATACAATAGATTCTGGCAAGATATTCGAATGTGAAGACAGCAGTGAAAAACCATTCCAAAACACGGAGTATGGTTCGCATGGACGGCGGAAAGAAATTCATACTTTCCAAGATTATTATACCCACACTCAGCAAAATTGTCACGAACAAAATCACATCGAACGTTTTGCCGATTGGGGTGTCGGAACCAAAAATGATGGAGTTCAGTTTTTCCTTCAAATAATTATTGTGAAGGAACGACTGGCATTTGTTTTTCAATGCACGAAATGGTTTGCCTAAAGTGTTAAAAAATCCCATTGCCTTATTGTTTTAGCGAACAATTTCACCAACGGTTGCTTGTGCCGCGGTGATTAGTTCGGTCGGTTTTATTTTAATTTGCAACCCGCGGATTCCAGCACTCACATAAATATATTCTTGCTCCAATGCGGATTGATGTATAAAAGTAGGAAATTTTTTCTTCATGGCAAGCGGTGAACATCCTCCTCTGATATATCCTGTAAGTGGCTGAAGTTCTTTAAGATGAATCATGTCGCAATTTTTGTTTCCTGAGATTTTTGCCGCACGTTTTAGGTCAACTTCCAAATTCCCGGGAATCACGCACACGAACAAGCCGATTTTATCGCCACGTAGTACTAATGTCTTGAATACCTGTTCGATAGGTTCGTTCAACTGGGCGGCAATGTGTTCCGCTCCCAAATCGTTTTCGTCAACTACGTAGGGAATCAGTTCGTATTGAATATTGAGATTATCGAGAAATCTTGCTGCGTTTGTTTTGTTAATCTTCATCGTCGTTTTGTTTGAATGGTTCAAAAAATGATGGGTTCTTTACTTCAGGAACTTCAATTTTTCCTGAAATAAACGATTCTGCGGTTTCTGCCATCGGTTTGAAAAGTATCGATGTCTCAACCACTTCGATAGGTTTACGGGCGTATGTTTTAATCAGTGTGTTGGCAAGATAAAACAAAAATGCCAATATGATAAGGTATTTCGACATGCCAAAAACAATACCTAACAGTTTGTCTAACCATAAGATATTGATTGCTTTACAAAAACGCAAAATTACTTTTGTAACGATAAAACAGGCAATCAATACCAGTATGAATGTACATGCGAACGCCGCTATTTGTTGATACTCAGGCGCAATTGAAGTGTATTCCTGAATGTATTTTGCAAATGTTCCGGAAAATGAAATGGAAGCCCATATTCCTAAGATGAGAGCAACCATTGTGCCGCCTTCGGTTATCAATCCGTTTTTGAAACCTTTGAAAGCTCCCCAAAGTACTGGGATAATGACAATTATATCTAAGAAATTCATAGTTGTTGTTTTGAAATTTTTCTAACTGGATAATAAGCTGTAAAAAATCCTATCAGCAACACCACGCATAGAATTGCGCAAATATCGCTGAAAATCACTTGAACAGGGTAGGCTTGTACAATAAAATTGTCAGAAGCTCCAGGCAACGTGACGATGCCGAATTTTTCCTGGAGCAGGCAAATTACTATGCCAAGCGCGATACCTATCAATGCGCCAACAATGGAAATGAGCCATCCTTCGAAAATAAACACTCGTTTGATGAGTGATGAATCAGCACCAAGACTTTTGAGTATGGTAATATCACGTTGTTTATCGATTATAAGCATTGTGAGAGAACCAATGATGCTGAATGATGCAATAATGAGAATTAACGAAATAATGAGGAAGGTGATAAGTTTCTCTCCTTGAGTGATTTTGTACATGAATTCGTGCTGTTTTTCTCGGTCACGGATTACAAATTGCGGACCTAAATCTTTCTGAAGCTGTTTTACAACAGATTGGATGTCAGCATTTTCCTGTAGTTTTATCTCAATCGAGGAAATTTCGTTGTTGGTGTATTTCCATAAATTCTGTGCAAGGTTGAGCGATGTAATTACATATTCATTGTCGATGTCCATCTGGACAGAAAACACGCTACGGGCGTAGGCGTGGGTTTTGTTGTATTCGTCGGTCGGAATAATCGCATTTTTTTTCCCACGTTCCGGTACATATATATACAACACATCACGGAATTGCAGTCCAACACACAATTTGTGCGCAACTCCTTGACCGACAGATGCGTATTGAATACCATCCTGTTCCAAAACAAATTCGCCGGCTACAAGAATCGAATCCACAGCACAGGTCTTTGTAAATGACGGCCCAACACCTTTCAGTTTCCCAATAAGTTGCCGTTCACCGTAGGTGTAAAGCACATCGTCTTCGAGAATAGGGGTAAAGGCATATATATCGCTATTATTCTGAAGTTTTTGTTCAACGGAATCAAGTGAAAAGACTCGTCCTGATTGAGCGGTGATTTTTATATCGGGGTCGAATACGTTGTAAAGTGAGGAAATTACCGTTGATAATCCGTTGAAGACAGACATGATGATGACCAATGCCATGCTTACAAGGCTGATAAGGGCAACGGATACCATCGTTATATAATTGATGGCATTCTTACTTTTTTTAGAAAACAGATATCTTTTGGCAAAGAAAAACGATACCGACATTTCTATTTATATGCTTTAACAATCAATCCAGTGCCTGTCTTTTGCTCAAAAATAACGTCTATTACATTTAGTATCAAGCAAATCCAATAAACTGCAAGGTAATAAAACGGCAGAATCACGAAAAACAATTTTGTGATATTGAGTAATGAAATCGGAAGTTTCATTGAAAGAACCCAAGAAATGCTTCCGAATGTGCCGTAGGAGTAACTTGCTTGTATTTTGCTGAATCCAGCGTTCGTCAATTTTGTTGTAATGTCTTCAACACTATAGCCATCGCGCACATGCTCGCCAATGAACGACTCATCGGAATCATCGTGGACATCGGAGCCGCCAAGATTCGATGGGGTGGAAATCAGCAGAAATCCATTTTCGTTGAGCGATGCATAAAAGTTCTTGAAAACTTGTTCGTCTTCGAGTATATGCTCCATTACGTCAACAGAAAGAATCATATCCACTGGTGTTGGCGCTATGTATTTTGTGATGTCGCCTTCGATGAATGATAGTCTGTCTTGTAAGCCTGTTTTTGCTGCAAATTGGTTACAATCAGCAATTTGCTCTTCTTTCACATCGATACCAAGAATGTTCCATGTAGGATTTTGAGCTGCAAGATTGTAGGAATACTGACCAAATCCGGAACCTGCGTCAATCACAGAAACAGATTCCTTTTTGATTGTCTTCTTCCATTGGTAAATTGCTTTTTTGATGTGCCAGGTGCGTAATAGCAGGATGTCAAGCAGCGCGTAAAACAATTTTCGTAGGAAAATGCTACGGTTGAAAACTGTACCTAATGAACGTTTGATTGGGTCGTAATTCATTTTTTCTGTTCTTTGGAGTTGCTTGAGTGTAACAATCGTTCTATATTTTCTTGATATTCAATGGAATCGTCGATGAAGAAAGCAAGCTCTGGAATAATGCGGAGTTGTTTTGCAACTTTTTGTGCCAACATTTGGCGAATGGTTTTTGCTTTTGCCTGAATTGACTCAAATAATGTTTTCTCGTCTTTACTTGGTGCAAAAATGCTTACGTACACTTTTGCAAACGACAAGTCGGGGGCGACACGTACAACAGTCACCGAAATCAATGCCCCACGAAACATATTCATTGACTCTTTCTGGAAAATGTCGCCCAATTCCTTTTGAAGCAATCGGGCAACTTTATTTTGACGTGTTGTTTCCATGTTATTTAGAGAAATTGAGGTTGCTCAACCATTCAATACCTTTACGTAATATTCTGAAATACAGTGCAAAATAGCAGAGAAGCGACATGAACCAGATTATGATTGCGTTTGCCCAATAAGTGCTGATGTAAGAACCGAAGAATGGTTTCTTTGGCGCATAGAAATGGGCGCGCAGACATTTTGAGGTTGGTGTGATGAATATAGGGTCAGTCTTTTGAACCAAGTTGCCCTTGTATTCAATCAACACAGTCAAGTCGTTTTCGTTTTTACAGAATTCCTCCAAACTTTCGTTGTAGTAGGTTTTCTTGATGTTTAGGAATGCTGCATTTCCAAGACTGTCAATCATGTGTGGCGTACGTTCAATACTTGGCAAATCAAGTTCCTCGCATGCTTCCTGACCGAGTTTTAAGATGATTGAATGAGTCAGTTTGTCTTTTTGAGAACGGAACTTGTTGTTCTGCTTGATGTAGTATTGTTTTACCTGTGACACATAGTCTCGGGCCGTCATCAATGATTCTTTTGTAACCTTGTCCGATGTAAGATTTTCAAGAACTGCATCGGAAATCTTTATGATTGAACCTGTGTTACGTTGTTCTTTTCTGATTTCGTTAGCAACAAGCACAACATTCTTGTCGAATTGTTCTTTATTTTCATTGTATTCTTGGTATCGAATGCAGTCGTTCAACTTGTTGTTCAATTGGTTAGACCATTCACCTTTACGATAGCTGCATTCGCTGATTTTCATATCGAGTTCGAAGAATGGTGCTTCGTAGGCGTTCTTTGCATATTGGTCAACGGCCAAGCCTTCGTAAGCCCAACGTGAAGTTATGATTTCACCGTACCAAGGAATATCTTGTGGATTCGAGATTGTTGGATTTAACTTGTCGAAACTTACGATGATACCACTCAAGATAATTTGTGGAATCACAAGGAATGGAATCAAAATGTAGATGGTCTTAATATCGTTGAACGAGTCGGAGATTATCAAACCGATAATGTTGGCAAAACTCCACACGCTGAACGCCATAAACCAATATTTGAACAACATTCCTTTGATTTCGAGAATCCAGTTTCCAAGAATCACGAATAAAAATGCCTGAATTGCAGAAATGGTAAGCAAAATAATGATTTTTGAAACCAAATAACTTGACCAACTCAAGTGAAGGAATGATTCACGGCTTCGTATTTTCTGGTCTCGGAAGATTTCCTCCGCACTGGCCGACAAACCAATGAAGAATCCACAAATCACAAGCATGAAAATATAAACAGGAATGTTTACGTTGTTCATCAGGTTGTAGCCAACGCTTCCGCTTTCGTCAACGTTCCAGTATTTTATGATGAATGCAAGGAACACCGCAATAATTGGCGATTCCAAAGCATTGATGAGCATATACTGCATGTTCGATACTTTCGAGAGTAAGTCACGTACAATAAATACTTTGAGTTGTCGAATCCAATTTGGAATTTTGAACGTGATTTCCGGAAGCTCTTTAGGAATTGGCTTGTGTTCAGGTTCTTTTTTATGTTGTTGATAGATTTCAAACCAATCTGTTGGTGCCAATTTTCTGATTTCCTGACGTTTCTCGTTCAACATTGGCGTACCGTCTTCATTCAAGATTTTTGCTTCGGTAATGTTGAATATCTGTTCTGGGTTCACGTTACCGCAAGTCGGACATTCGCTTACGTACCAGTCGGCTTGGCGTGTACGTTCCTTAAAGTACATGATTGAATCAACCGGCGCACCGTAGTAGATTTGGTAACCGCCTGTGTCCAAAATCACCAATCGGTCGAATGTCTTGAAAATGTCGGATGACGGCTGGTGGATAACCACGAACACCAATTTCCCCTTCAAGGCAAGTTCCTTCAAAAGGTCCATGATGTTTTCGGAGTCTTTCGACGAAAGTCCCGAGGTTGGCTCGTCAAGGAATAATATTGCCGGCTCGCGAATCAACTCCAACGCGATGTTCAAACGTTTACGCTGACCACCGGAGATTTCTTTTTTCAATTCATCACCAACAACATTGTCTTTTCGTTCGTACAATCCCAAACTTTGTAGCACCTTTTCCGCCTTTTCTTTTATTTCCTCGTCGGTAAGGTTGTCGAAACACAATTTTGCGCTGTAGAACAAGTTCTCGTACACCGTGAGTTCCTTTATCAAAAGGTCGTCCTGAGGCACGAAACCGATAAGACCGTTAAGTTTGTTTTCTACATCGTTGTGCAAATTTATATTGTTGATGGTAACTGAACCCGAAGTTGGAATGTAGTTTCCGTTGAGTACGTTGAGCAACGTAGATTTACCAGCACCGGAAGCACCCATGATACCCACAAGGCTGCCCGATGATTCTTCCATTGAGAACTCGTGCAAACCGATGTTTCCGCCACGGAATTTATATGTGATGTTGTCAACCTTGAACACAACGCCTTCCTGCGTGTTGTCGGAGTTGAACGCATTCAAAATCTGGCTATAGTAGATTGGGGTGATTTGCATGCTTCGGATTGCGGTTCCTATGTTTAGGATAGTAACCTTGTCCTCGTAAATCGGTTGGCTGTTCAATGTGATTTCACCAACTTCGAACGAGCGGAATATCAACAAGTTGGAAGCACGGAGGTAGAATACTTTGATTGTACCTGTAAGGTGTGGCGAATTGATGTGTTTTGCCAATTCTTCGCCAGTTTCCTGTTTGTTGTTGATAATCAACAAGTTTTCCGAGTCAGGAATTTCTTGGAATGCATGGAGAATAAAGTCGCAAAGCTGTGTATATTCTTCATTGTCAATATTTAAGTCTTCAACAAGTGCGTTTAGGAATTCCTTGTCGGAATCGCTGATGCTGTTGTCGGTTGAAACGAATTCCAACAAACTGATTACCACATATAATTTTTGGCGTTGGGTAAGCTCTTGGTTGATGCTGTTGCCGATTTTGTGGATACGTGCCGACAGTTTCGCTTCGATTTTGAACTTCAGTTTTTCAGTGTCAACATCGCCCTTTGCGCTTGCTTTTTCGGTGATTCGGTTGATGTCCGACATAACTTCATCGTACTCCTGTTCAAATGTTGGCAGGTATTTTTTTGCCAAATCCTTGTTCAGCTGTGCCGCCAAGAATAATTCAACGATTTTGATTTTGTCGCTTTTGTTGCCGTCAGCTTTTGCGAATACGGCGAAAAGTTTTAATAATGCTTCAATTATACGTTCACTCATAATGTGTAAGAATTTGTGTGCAAAAATACTATTTTTTGAAACCAACTAATAGAATTATCTCATCGGTTTTCACAGTGTTATCAACTAAATTTAGACGAACTGTACAGGAAATTGTTTTCTTGATTCTGAAATTCCAATAGTTTGTGTAGGAATGATTCTTGTTGTCGAATAATGTATTTCCTTGTTTGTCAATTACTTGCATTCTGATTTTTGCGGATTCGCGTGAGCAGGCAATCATTCGGTATTCGTTGCCTTCAATGAATGTTATTTCACATTCTTTTGTTTCGTCAGATTCAACTTTTGTGGCATAATGTTGTCCGTTCGATACGTATTCTTCGGTTAGCAGGCTGGCACATGATTCTTGTGCGAACGTTGCCGTGCAGAAAAATGCTGAAAAAAAGGCGATGGCTGATAATAATCGTTTCATTATTGAATAATCTTGTTTCTTAGTGTTTCGATTTTTTGAGTGATAAGATTCACGTGTTCCGGCATGATTTCCAACATTGATTCACTGTTTATGATTGTGAGATGTTTGTTGGGTATGGTGGTTGGTGGCACGTATGTGTAATTGTATTCGATGCCGTCGAATTCGTAACAGATATCAACAATGTCGTTGATGAGGTTTTTGAAGTCGGCGTTTTTGTCGTAGTAGGGGCGGAGAATGTTGAGAATTGTTTCTGCCGCAAATTTGTGCTCCGCGATTTTTTGCGTTGTGCGTGGATCGGGTTTCATTTTTTCGATTTGCGTGAGCAGGTACAAACTTTCAATCCAGCAACCTGTCATAATCAACGATGCTTCCGCAATTTGGTTTTCTCCCTTGAGCAGTTTGTCTGATTCCTGGAATTTCTTGGTAAGAATATGAAGAAGGGAATCTTGGTTGTTCATATTGTCTTCGAGCCGTTCCATTGTGAAAGCGTCGAACACTGCCGAAAGTTCGATTTGGTTAGCCAGTGTTTTCAGTGCCGCAAAATAGTTGAGCGCATCCGAAACTTGGTCATACAACGACATGTAGGAAACGTCGATGCCGTAAATTCCCATATTGAGGAGCTTTTTGAAATTCGACTCGTATAAATTCAGGTTCAGAACCGAGTTTGGCAATGTTTGATTATATTGTAGGTTTAAACTCTGCACATGTGCCATTATCTCGTAAGGTGATGGCACACAATAGATTGTGCCGTTTATCATACCCACAAGATTTTTGTTTATGTTTTCCGTTTGGGCAAGTTCTTCTTCGCTTGTCGTAGAATTTTCGGATGATTTGTTGTTGCATGATACCATCAACAAAATCGCAGTGCCGATACAGATGAAGAAATGTACTATTCTCATATCGAAAAATTATCACGATAAAGGTACTAATTCTTTTTGGAAAGAAAAAAAATCACGGGGAATTTTTCCACCAAAAATCACGTGTTGCAATAAATAGGTCTCTGATTATTGGCGGTGACAATGCCCTTGCTGTTTGGTTTTAAGTTGTATGCAAAAAACACAGTATAAGGGACTTCCTCACGGAAAGCACTTGAATTACGCATTTCGCATTGAGCATTACTCATTATTTACACCATTCCCGTTTGAACCACATTTTGAATACTGGATCTGAAAAATACACTCCATCTAAACGAATTTCTATCAATTCTTTTTCGAGCAATGTGCGTTTCAATCGCGGTATATTTGATTTGCTCCCCAATTGATATTCCGACAATATTTTTGACGACATGAAGTCTGAATTGACATCGGCAGCCAACATTTTCAAAAAATTCATCTGATAGGTCGTCAGACCTTCTATTTGCTGCATAAACAACGGAGAGTTGTTGATAAGCAAATCCGAAAGGCCATTTTGGAGCGATTCTTCTGTAACCACGTCCTCAGTATTGAGCATTACGTTCCACGCCAATTGTTGCACATACGAAGAATGATTATTCACTACCGAACAAATCTTTTCACAATACACATCGGAAATAGAGAGGTTTTTATTCAAAAACTTTTTCTGAATAAACGGAATCCATTTTTCGGTAGGGATTGGATTCAGATATACAATGTCGCCAAATTGGTAAAACGGCATATTTTTACTTTGGAATATCTGTGTAAGCAAATGTTGTTTGCTGCCAAACAAACAATAAGACACATTGTGTTGATGTTGCCACACGCCACGCATTTTCTTTTGTGTAGTTACAGAATCAGAAAATGAACCTATTTGCTGAAATTCGTCAATGCAAACCACAATATGTTTCTTTTTCTTTATCGCAATTGTTTCTGGCAATTGCAGTATTTCCTCTGGTTGATATTCTTTGGGCGTTATTCCTAAAGAAATTGATATATCGTTGTTGGCATCGGGATTGAATGATATTTTTGGCGAAACGCGTGATAAAAAATCTTTCACATTTTCTACCACATTATTGATATGGGAAGCTGTTTGTTTCAGTAATTCGGTGGCAAACCTATTATAGAAGTCATACTCGCTTCTGCAATCATACACATCCATATAGACAACAATCACGTCATCTGAACCAACAGTTTCTTGAACCCGACGTACTAACGACGTTTTTCCCATTCTTCGAGGAGAAATCAGTATCACATTGACGCCATTTTCAAAATCCAACTGTAATCGTTTCGTTTCTGTTTCCCTATCGGTGAAATTATCTCCATCTACAGAAACTCCATATACAAAAGTTTTTTCCATCCCGAATTGATTTTCTGCAACAAATATACATCGTTTTTTATGGTACACAAACTTGTGGACCACAAAAGTGTGTACCAAGAGGAAAAATATTTCATTTATAGTGATAAAATATTGATAATCAATATAGTCAGATCCACAAAAAAGGGACTCCCTTGCGGAAATCCATTAACTACAACTCTATGTTACTTATCGGAATTTAGGAAAGAGTTTCTTTTTTGTTCTCAATACTCCAACCCATATCGTCGTAGATAGAGGCAGTCACATTGTCGAAATTATCAATGGTTGCAAGCCATTGGGGCATTTCAGCACTCATCCAACCAAGAACGGTAATTAGTTCTTCGTGCAAAGAAGTTACATATTTCAAGTCCCAACAAATACCTTCGTGGTGAAAAATTCGATTACGCAACCGTCGAAGTGAGTTACAAGGCGCAGAGACATTCTTACGTTTGCGGATTTGTTTAGCCATATAAGGAAACGCTTTACGAAGTGATTTCCACAACACTCGTTCATATTGGCTGTTAAGTAATGTTACCCAAAATCCAAAAGTCAACTCCGAAATTATTTTATCGGTGCTTACGAATTCCCCGCGACGGTTGATTTGCTGTTTCGCTTTCTCAATGTCGGAAACAAGTGGTTGTAACTCTGGAGTAGTGTAGAAAAGCTCAAACCACTCTTCGGTTCCTGCAAAGTTTCGTAATTCACGACTCAATGCGTTACGAAGTGTGACTTCGAAGACGGACAGACTAACATACAATGATTCGGCAAGTCGTAAATTTGATTTGTAGTGTTTTACAACTTGTTCGGCATCGCCATTGTTATAAGCAATATATTTGCTCAAACGTTGGGCGGAGAATGCGGCAGAAATAATTTCTAATTCGGTCATGGTATAAAAATAAAACCCGGATTCTTCACCAACACTTTGTTTGGGAGAGGAATTACCGGGACTGCACTGCAAATATACTCTAATTTAGATAGAGTATGCAAGTATTTTTAGAAAATCTACAACTATTCAGGTGCAAATAGTTGATAATCTGACATTTTCTAACCTACGTAAAAGGACTAAAAAACTCCAAATTAGTGTTCACTTTCTGGGTGAACACTTAAATAGGAAGACAATATAGCCGAAAAATGAGCATATTTTATTACATTCTCTACTATTTCTTTTTGCAGTTCGTATGTTTGTTCTTTGTCATTAACATTCAAATTCTCTGCAATTACTGCGGCCTCGCGCATTTTTTTACTTAAATCTTTCCAAAGATCAACATTTTTTGTATCCATAACCTCTAATATTTTATATGTTTAACAAATTTTATTTTTTAATATCTACCTTTTTCTTATATGTCATTTTATTCTACAAATCACGCACAAGGCGGACAGAGAGCCCACAAGAGCGATCCTTGTAGCCGCTGCTACTGCCAACAATAACATTCTCGCTTCTGAAAATCAGACAGAACGAATGATAACCGAGAGACGAACTCGAACTCGACCAATAGAAGCCCTGGAAACCAACGTTGAGCACATTCGTGCCGTGACGTATGCCCGCAGCAGGAAGAAACACAGCACCGTTCGCTTCCAATTTCGCCCATTCTTCAGCGGAATAATTATTCACTGTTTTGTAATAGTCAGAACCAGAAACGTTCGCTACGCCGCTGGTGAATGTCACGCCACTTGGCAATGTCCAACTATCGGGCAACAAGACCAGACCGTTTATGTTATTAACCGTAGCAATACCATATTTACTTGAAGCATTTTCACGTTTTTCTATTAAATATTGCCATTCTTGATATGTAAGTGTACGCCATAACCCCGTTTGATTTCCACCATTTGAAATCTTGTTGTAAACTCCCCAGTCGGCACTGGCGTAACTGCCGGTGAGTTCGTTGCTGTTAGAACCGCCAGGATAGTAGTCGTAGTATCTTTCGCTGGTGCTGTACGGCTGGTAGGCGTTCGCCCCGCTGCTCCAACCCGAAGTCCCCCAGCCGAACAAGTCAATCCAGCCACTATATGTTGAAGATGTCTTGCGATTGTCACTATCATCCACTGTTCCCCCTACATCATCTGAAGATTTTTGCGTCCCCACGAAATCCCATTGATTCTCAGCGAAATGCCATAAGCCAGTGCTTGCTTGATATTGTAGGTTTCCCTGTGAGAAATACACTTTTTTACCATTCTCTGAGACAGAAAAGGCTTTTTGTATGACTCCATTTACTATAACGATAGGTTTTGTGGTAAATTTGACTTCATCTCCATACAAGGTGCCTTTTTCATTTTTGGCATATGCACGCACATAATACGTTGTTTTCTCTGAAAGTGACGAAAGTGTAACTGAAAAATTTCCTATTCCTTGTCCACTTGTTTTCTTATTGTCGGCAATAGTTGGATTAGATGTGGTTGCCCAACAGATACCCCTTTCGGTAATAGTTACATCATTGTCGGCAATTATGTTCCCACCTATTGTTACTGTGGAGTTTGTTACATTTGTTGCATTAGTTGTGATAATGTCTAATGTTGAAGTTAAAATCATTTCTTTTTTTACATCTTGCACAAGACGGACAGCACACCCGTAGATACGGAGATAGTCCAACGGGTCGCTGTTGAGGCGGCTTATTTCGTACGCACTATGCTCGTTTTTAGCCGAACTCAACCAATACAATACGGCTTTTCCTGTGTCGTTGTAATAACTATTCGTTCCTGCCCTATCTCCTCGCCGTCCCGCAGCCGGAAGAAACACAGCCCCATAGGACTGCATTATCGTCCACTCTTCCAATGAATATTCATTTTTGGGGGACATCTCGCCCAAATGATAATCAAAAAATTGTACAGACGAAGGCGTTTTCCAATCATCGGGCAACAAAATTATACCATATATGCCATTAATTGTCACATAGCCTTTCAAATATCGTGCATTTTCTCTATCGAAAAGAAGATAACTAAATTCGTTTTTTGTCAGCGTGCGCCACTGACCTATTTGATTTCCTCCATTTTCGATTTTGTTATACATGCCCCAATCGTAATTTGTTCCTGCTATATCATTAGCACCATCGCCATAGTCAGTACTAGTAGAACTTGTCAAATATGGATACTTGTCGTTGTAACCACTTGTCCCCCAGCCGAATAAATCAACCCAACCGTCATAATTTTGAGAAATATTTTCATTATTCTTACCTATAATATCCCATTGGTGTTCAGCAAACCGCCACGTGCCTGTGCTTGCCTGATATTGAAGGTTGCCTTGCGAGAAATAGATACGTTTTGAATCAGAAACCGAAAAACACGCCTTGATTACGCCATTTTCAATAGTAGTTAGAGTTCTCGTAGTAAAAGTAACAATCTTTCCATAAGATATACCTACTCCATTTTCTGCATAGGCACGTGCATAAAACGTTGTCCCGTCAGAAAGCGAAGAGAGCGTTGCTGTGAAACTGCCAGTTCCTGTTCCACTCGTTTCTTTATTATCTTCAATAGTCGGATTTCCGGTCGTATTCCAACATATACCTCGCTCTGTTACAGTTGCTCCGTTGTCATTGTTCACTTTCCCGCCAACGGTTGCGGCATCGTATGTTATGTCGGTTGCCTGCACGGTTGTAACCGTTGGTGCAGTTGCTTTTGTAAAAGAAAACGTTATTGCCTGGTCACTGGTTATCACCGCCGTCTTCTTGTCGGTCTGTTTATAATAATATCCTATGAACTCAAATGTATCGCCTTCGTAAAAAGTAATAACATCTTCAACAGACTTTAAGAAAACATCTGATTTGCTCGTAATAATCTCATAAATGCCAGGTTGTGAATTTTGCGTGAGCGAAAGTTTCAACGAAGCTGATTTGCCACCCGCCGTAGCAACCAACACGTACATACCCGTTGATGCACCAATTTGGAACGCATTCTGCCCTGCGTCAATGTTGTTTGAGTAGCGTGCCACAAACGTGCCGTTCAACGAATATAGTGTAAGGGATAAATGCCCTGCTTTTTCCATATTCACAATCACCTCGTTGTTTGCCGTCTGTTGCAAAAACATTGGATTGTCAACTGAGGCAATCGGTGTTCCTTGTTTTTCCACTTTTTGCAATGTAATCACATTGTCAGGACTGTACAACATTTTTGTTTTACCCGAAGACAGATTCTTTACTTGTACTTTTTCCATTTCCACATTCGCCGAAAACGTAACCGTGTAGTTAGTTTGTGCGAATAAACTTGTTGCCCCTATCAGCAACGCTCCTAAAATTGAATAAAATTTTCTCATACGTATATATTTACTGAGTTAATACATTTTTTTCAAATAATGTCAAAAGTACCTATTATTCAGTAAATTACAGAGATTCGCCTGTTATCAAAAAGATTACAGTTCTGTAATCAAAATCATTACAGATTCAGTTAAAATGTTTGAAGAAGTTATAGTCGAGTACTTTTGATATGCGAGACAATAAATCGGTGTTGATAGACGGGTTGGAGAATATTCTGTACAGATTGTTCCGAGAACAAGGAATTTGCTTCGCCAACCAACTTGCACTACGTCCCTGTTCCCGTAATTTATCTTGTATTATTTTCCCAATATGAATATTCTCGTTTGTTTCTTCCATAAAAAAAGCGTTAGCCGTTCGTTTT
>JAFZOY010000050.1 GCA_017552705.1 Bacteroidales bacterium | reverse complement strand
TCCATAATGGCTTATCAAAACGCAATCGTATGAAATTTATTGACCAATATTTTTACAACAAACAAAAATCCAGGTCTCATTTTGACCATTAGACAATTTTCTTGTCTCTTTCAGGTCTCATTTTGACCAATAGGCCGAAAAATCAACAACAGTACTAATATTAAAATGCAAAGAAAATGAAAAAAATTATATCTCTCATTGTCATTTCCATAGTATCTCTCTGTTCCTATTCCCAAAATAATATCCATTCCACACCAGAGAATTTGGTGAATGGAATGATAACTGCCATAAAAAACAAAGACTATTGTACAATAAGAGATTTGGCAGATCCTTACGGGAATATAAGCAAGTCTGTGGGAGAATATATGGTATTTCAGTACTTAGATAAAGAACAACAAGATGGAATCATTAAACATTTTTCTTCTTTAACGCTAACAGGATATGCAACGTATGAAAGCGTTCCAGATGGAGATTCCCAAATATCATTTGCGTTAGTCCCAGTTAAAACTATTGTCAACGGGAAAACACTATGGTACAAAATGAAACTACGTAATCGAGCAGGAATGTGGTTCTTAGTTGATTTTGTTGACTTTCGTTATAATTAAAGTTTTCAGTGTGAGTTACTTATCGTAAAATTATCTTAAAAATTTATGGTGTACTATTATTCAGACGGACAACAACAAATAGGTCCGATTTCAAAAGATGAATTGAAGTTAAAAGGCATTACAAAGGAAACACTTGTGTGGTACGAAGGTTTAAGCAACTGGACAAAGGCAGGGGAAGTTGAGGACTTGGTGGACTTATTCCCTAAAATTCCAACTCCTCCACCTATGCCAGAACAGAAAGCGGTGACTCCGCCACCGATGCCAGAGTCCTCCAAGGTGACACCACCTCCTATGCCAGAACAAAGAATAACAACACAGCAAAACTCTAATCAATCCATTGCCAACACACCAAAGGAAATGGTATTTAATGGAAAATTGTTTGTTTTAATAAATATTATTGCGGTATGTTTTGGGGCGCTACTTCTATTAACACGAAATGATGCTGGTGTCTTAATTATATTTTTCTCTTTTTTGATTAGTTTAATCTTGGGATTTGTAAAAAAGATTGAAAAGCCCCAAAACGTAGTGTTTAATAGGAATATTTTTATTTTGATAATTATTATTGGCGTGACATTAAGCTTCCCATTGGCAGATATGTACATTAATTACTCTGCTTATATGAGTGGTTTAACAATAATGATCTTATTTGTTGTCCTATGTGGCTGGATTTCTGGGAAAATATGGAAAATTTCACCTGATAAGATTTGGTTTAAAAAGAAACAAAAAGTTGAAACATCAAAAATTCCGAGTCCCAAAAGCAATAAAAAGAAGATTTTTATTTTGTTGGGTACGTTCTTAGCAATTATAATTGGATTTGTTGTCTATGAGAATATTAACAAGAGACAATCTCCACATGAATATCTTTCTTTAGATTATTACGATGGACGACCAACACTTATTGGACGAAATTTGGAAATAGAAGGCTTAATAACGAATCATTCTAATTTTGATTGCTACAATGTTAGGATTAGAGAAACTTGCTATGATGAGGATAATTCAATTATATTTGAAGATACCGAAACTATTTTTGATAAAACATTCCGAAGTGGGTGTTCAACAAAATTCACAGTAAAAATTAAACGACCAAAATTTAAAACTTTAATGGCAGTTGATAGAGTGGAATTAGAACTCATTGGTGCATCTTCTTATTAGTAGCGTATTATGAAACAGTATTATTATTCAGACGGACAACAACAAATAGGTCCGATTTCAAAAGATGAATTGAAGTTAAAAGGCATTACAAAGGGAACACTTGTGTGGTGCGAAGGTTTAAGTAACTGGACAAAGGCAGGGGACGTTGATGAATTGGCGGATTTATTCCCTAATATCCCAACGCCTCCAATAAATGCCCAATCTTCAAATAGCGGAGAACATACGGTCTTTAACACAAATGCACTCTTATCAAGCATTATTTGTGGAGGATTGATACTATTTTACGGGATTCTGCAATATTACTGTAACCTTAGCATTGTTATGCATTTTCCCATTATATTGAATTGGTCAACTTATATCATTGTATTTTGTACATGTGTTGGAATTGGCTTTCTTATAGGAAATTTTAAGAGAATACAAGATGAAAAAATATGGCTTAAAATAAACCAATGGACACTGATAATAATCTTGATAATAGTATCAATCTGTTTTGTATCTTTATTTTGTCTTTTTACATCTCCTATACGTTTTGAGGTTTTTGAATTTTTAGAGCAACTTTAATTTATCAAGGAACATAATATCTTTAAGAAATGTATTTCTTTATAGAAAACAATAATCAAAAAGGCCCATTCTCCAAAGAACAACTATTGGAGAATGGCCTTTCCCCTTTTTCGTTGGTTTGGTGCGAGGGAATGGTTGATTGGAAGCAGGCTTCGGAAGTTGAGGATTTGAAAGAGTTATTTCCGTCAAACCCTCCACAATTACCATCAAATGAAGGCAGTGTCGTTCCTCCTCCGCTGCAAAATGAGCAACCTTCCATGCAGGATACACAAGCAAACTCAGAAAAGAAATCTTACAAAAAATATGTTGTCCTTGTAGGTGTTGTTGTTGCAGTAATCATTGGAATTGTTGCAGTTTTAAACGAACAAACTCCTGCCCCATATCAGGGATATAACAACGACAATGGGTATTCGTCATCTTCAACATCATCAACAGAATCGCCACTACAATTACATTCTTCGGTGTCGCAAGCCACAAAAATCCGTTCCAATTCAGCAATACTGAACGGTACTTTGTTTTCAAAAAGCAACGAGGTTCTTTCTTATTCTTTTGAATACACGCAAAATGGCTACACGAAAGAGATTCCAGCCAAGCTGATTGGAGATAAATTTTCGGTGGAAATTAAAAACTTATATCCGAATACGACTTATGAGTTTTGCATTGCCGAGAAACAAAACCAAGGAACTATACGCACATCTACCATGTCGTTTACAACCTTGCAGTCGCCAACCGAAATCAAGGCAAAAGTTACTACTCATTCAGGCAAAATATTTTCAGTATTAAGCCAATATAATGCGAAAAAGAAAAAAATAATCGCTGCATGCGATTATCGTAACAACACCGTCCGTAGCAAAGCAGCGGAACTTGCAAGTCAAACGGAAGGTAATTTTAACATTGGACAAGTATGCGATATTTTTGATTATTGCTATGATAATTGGAAGTATGTAAACGACCCAAATCGAGGCGATTTGTATCAAAAAGCATCGAATACCATTCGAAATGGTTTAACTGGCGACTGCGATGATTTTGCCATTTTAATGGCTTCTATGTTACTTGCTATTGGTGGCGACGCTCGTGTGAACGTGGCGTACACATCCGAAAGCGGACATGCTTATACAGAGTTGAATGTTGGTAAAACGGATATAAAGATATTTGCGGATTATATTCGTGCACGTTACGGATTTGACGGCAGTATTTGGTACAGAACCGATTCAAACAATAACAATTGGTTAAACCTTGATTGGCAAGCAAAACATCCAGGAGGGGAATATTACGGAGGAAAACGTGGTGCCAGAATCTACATTATTGATGAATTTGTAGAAGAGTTTTCGTATAGATAATTGCACAATAAAATCGGAACAAGTTTAATACATAATGTCAATAAAAAAGAATTTTTGTTAGTACGCCACTCCGACTGAGCCGAGAGGCGTATGAAAAATCAACGGAGTGGAACGTAAAAGGCGTTGGTGCCTTGTAACGATAATCTATACCATATGATGGTATGGCACTTCAACGCCTTTAGTGAACGACATTGATTTTTAGCCGAGCGGGTCCGTCGGTGGCTTTTCTTTGGGTTCCGTTTCTTTTTCCACAAAAAGAAATGGAACAAAACAACTATTTTCTCAACTCAAAATTACTTCCCAAATACACGCGGCGAACTTCGGGGTCGTCGGCGAGTTCTTGTGCGGTTCCCGATTTGAAAATCGTTCCTTCAAACAGAATATTTGCTTTGTCGGTAATCGAAAGGGTTTCGTCAACATTGTGGTCGGTAATGAGGATTCCGATATTGCGGTCTTTTAAGTCGCGGACTATGCGCTGGATTTCCTCAACGGCAATTGGGTCAACGCCGGCAAATGGTTCGTCAAGGAGAATGAATTTAGGATTGCTTGCCAGTGCCCGTGCAATCTCGGTACGGCGGCGTTCGCCTCCCGAAAGCTGTATGCCGAGGTTTTTTCGGATATGCATGAGGTTGAAGTCGGAAAGCAACTCCTCAAGTTTTTCTTTTTGCTCCTTACGGGTAAGTTCGGTCATTTCCAAAATCGACAAAATATTGTCTTCCACCGAAAGCGTGCGGAATACCGATGCTTCCTGTGCCAAATAGCCGATACCCTTTCGGGCCCGTAGGTACACTGGATCGGAGGTGATGTCCTTGTCGTCAAGGAAAATTTTCCCGCCGTCGGGATTTATCAATCCCATTACCATATAAAATGATGTGGTTTTTCCTGCTCCGTTTGGACCAAGCAAACCAACTATCTCACCTTGTTTTACACTAAACGAAACTCGCTGTACGACGGTTCTGTTGCCGTACTTTTTCATTAAATTTTCTGTTCGTAGAATAGACATTTCCGTAACTTTTGCACCCGAAAATATAAAATTTTCAAAATCTACAGCAAAAATATGTGAAAAAGTCTTCAAAAATCCTTAACTTTGCGATAAGTGTAAAAATACTCTTTTTGAACGATAGGTGGAATTACGTTCTCATATACAAAGAATTATCCTGACATTCATGGTGTCTGTCGTGGCATTTGTGGCTGTTGGACAGGAGGAACCGGATGAGGAATTTAATATCAAAGGGGTTGGAAATGTGAAAATATTCCGCATTCAGCCTTTGTGTCCGGAACCTTCGAATGCAACGTTGCAGGCTATTTTGACTACGAATGCGACTCTTACATATACCCAGGTGGAAATTGGTCACCAAGAGTGGTATGCAGGTAACTCAATAACAGAGAGCGACAATGTTACCATAGAACCTTCAACAGAATACACATACACCTACACAAATCTGAAGTATAAGACAGACGAAACTTTCAATTACAACTTTTTTGTGAAAGATGCGTACGGAAATATCTTGTACACTTCGCAATGGTACAATTTTGAAAGACCTCGATATACTGCTGATTTGTCGTTGCTTCGTGGCGCTGGTTGCGAAGGACAGAATGTAGGTTCCGCTGCGGTTAATGCTGTTCAGTTGCAACAGGGTATGAATATAACTGATTTTGAACCGCTGTCGTATTATTGGATAAAAGAAGGTGATGCGTCTTTCCCGCCACATGCTGGCGAATCTCAGGTTGATGAGTTGGGTGAGGGAACGTATTATGTGAATATTGAAGTGGATAAGGTTGAGGGAAATAGCTGTTTCGTGAAATCGGATCCAATTGTTGTGTCAAAAACAGATGTGACAATTTCTGCAAATGTTGACTGGAATGTCGTATGTAAAGGGGCTTCGACTGGTGCCGCCACGGCTACGATTGGCAACGCATTTGAACCATTTACCGTGAAATGGGATGGCAAGGTCGATCCTGCGGCAATACAAACAAAAACTGAGGAATTTGCAACGGTACAAAGCCAATCGCTTTCTGCTGGTGAAGATATTGTTGTTTCGGTGGTCGATAATATTGGTTGCTCCGCAGAAACTACCATTACAATCACTGAACCTGAAATAGGGTTGATATTGAAGGAAGATTCACGTAAGGATTTGATTTGCCGTGATATGCCGACTGGAGAAATCAGTTTCTCGGCGGAAAATGGTGTCGGCAGTGTTACGTTCTCGTGGGATGACGATCCTACAAATTCACCGTCGCGAAATGGCTTGTCGGGCGATATCGACTATACAATCACGGTTTCTGATGAGGCAGGCTGTACTGCGGAAAATACGTTCCATCTGGAACAACCTGAATCGAAGGTTTCTGTGTCGTTGGTCAAGGGCAAGGAACCGAGTTGTTTTGGCTATTCCGATGGTTCGATAACTGTTAAGGCAAATGGTGGAACTGTTGATTCACAAGAGGATTATGTGTATGAGTGGTACAAGAAAGTTGGCGACGAAAAAACATTATTGACAGGTACCGAAACGGTCGTTTCGTCAATTCCGGGTGGTGATGATACAGAATATCAGATAATTGCGTATGATAAAAATGGCTGTGTGAGTGATACGTTGAAACATACTCTTGACCAGCCAGAGTCAATGGATCCAAAGGTTACCATTGATGGTGAGGAAATAAACAGCCTTATGCTGATGTGTGATGTGGAAACTGCGTCAGTACACGCTTCCGCGTCGGGTGGTACTGGCGAGAAATCGTTTGATTGGGGAAATGGTGAATATGGCTCAACCACAACCAAGAGTTTGGAAGCTGGTGATTATACTATCAATATAAAAGATGCAAATGGTTGTATAGAACCAGTTTCTGTTTCGATAATGGAACCTGAAGTGATGGTTATTTCTATTTCGGAAGAACAAATCATTGCGTGTCACGGGGAAAAAGGTGTGCTGAGGGCTGATGTTACTGGCGGAAGTGGCGTGTATACTTCGTATGAATGGTATAATAGTTCTAATGAAAAAATCTCTGACGGACAAACGTCTGGCTCGGTTGGCGTTGGGGAATACAAGGTTCAGGTTACCGACGATAGCGGTTGTAAACAAAAAAATACGTATGAACTTACCCAACCAGAAAAGTTGACGCTTCATATTTCCGTGTCGGAAAAAACGTGCGAGTCGGTTGTTTTGGGTGAGTTGCTAACTGATGTACAAGGTGGTGTGACAGACTATACCTATACGTGGTCGCAGAAGGAAAGCCCAGAATCGACTGAGGAAGTGGAAGTTGGAAATGTTTCCACAAGTATGGGCGATTTGAATCCTTCTATAACGTATAAATTGATTGTGACTGATGCCAACGGCTGTACTGTTGCCGATTCTATTGATATGCGGAAAATCGCGACATATCAGTTGAATGTTAATCAAAAATTGGTTTCGTGTCCGGTTACGGAAATCAATAAGGCTAACGCGACAAATACCAACGATGGTGTTCTTACTGCTGAAGTTGTCGGCGGTTACGCTCCTTTCACGGTAACGTGGACTGATGGTACAATTACCCGGGAGTTTGAGGATGTGAAAGAACGGGATAATGTCGGAAAAACGTGGAAATCGGATAAGGATTATACTAATTCCGACACAGGTGAAAATCTTTCGAAAGTGTCTGTGAAGAATGTCCCTGTGGGAAATTATACGGCTACTGTCGTTGACTACCGTGGATGTGTGCTCACGCAAAATGTTACGCTGGAATCACAACCACCTATCGAAATCAAAAAGTTGTCGGTTACGCCATCGGCATGTAAATACTCTACAGGTAGTGCAACGGTGGTGCTTGTCACAGGTACTGGAAACGGAAATGCTGGCGATTTTACCTATGAATGGATTGATACGTTGCATGAAGTGGTTTTCTCGGGTGTTGGCGCAAATGCAATGTCGATTACAAACATTTCGGCTCAGCCGTACACGCTGCGCGTTACCGACGTTGAAGGCTGTGTGATTGAAACGGTAGCGGAAGTTGTGGAAAAAACATCGTTGAAAATTACACCAATGGTTATCAATGGTATAATTCATTGTCAGGGTGGAAAAACTGGTTCTGCAATGGCAACGGCCATCAACGACAATAAGGAAAATCCTGTGTTCAAATACAAATGGTCGGCAGGTGATTATGATGTGAATACGGGTAGAGTAACGAACTTATCTGTTGGAACACATACTGTTACGGTAACCGACGAAGAAGGCTGTACGGCCTCGGGTACGGTGGAAATGGTGGAAGATGAATTGTTGCAAATTACGGGCTCACAACAGGAAAACGTGCTTTGCTATGGCGGGTCTGACGGATTTGTCACGATTACTGAAATACAAGGTGGTGTGGAACCATATTCAGTATTGTGGAGCAACGGAGAAAAAACATATGGTATTGCTAATTTGAAAAAAGGAAACTATACGGTTAAAGTCAGCGATAATAGTGGTTGCTCTTATACGAAGAAATATGAAATCACTGAACCTGATAAACTCGAATTTGAGATAGCAACAACTGAATTGAAATGTCCGGGTAATTGCGACGGAACTGCCACGATTACGGCGACGGGTGGTGTTGCTCCTTACGAATATGAATGGTCGAGTGATAATTTCTCCGATGTTACCACTACGAATAATTATGCTTCGTTATGCTTGGGTAATTATTCTGCGGTGGTTTCCGATGCAAATGGTTGCCGCTCCGAAGAACAAACGTTCAAAATTGAAGGTAGAACTGAAGTGTTGCGCGTTTCGAGTGTGCCAACGCTCATTTTCCCAAAATGCGGTGAACCTCCTTCTGGAAAAATTACTGTAAACGCGGTAGGAACAATACAAAGCAGTCAGGAAACGGGCTACTCGTACTCTTGGACCCGAAATGGTTCTCCGATTTCCTCTACTGAAAATAGTTCGAATTCCAACACAATTTCCAATTTGTCTGTTGGTACGTATGCACTTACTCTTACCGATGGTACGTGTACGTTCGATACCACATTCACGTTGAAAAACAGCGACATTACTGCAAAAGGAACGTTCGTTTATGATAAATCGCTCTGTAATGGTGATACATACACACTTCATATTGATAACGAATCGACAGCAGGTTACCATAATTATATGTGGACGAATGTGGAAACTGGTGAAGTGGTTGCTACGCAGGCAACGGCAGAATCGCTCCGCAATGGAAAATATACGGTTTCCGCTATCGACAATACAGACTGTGAGTTTATAGATGAGGTGACGGTGGAAGAAAAAGTATTGGAACTTTCTGTTAAATCAACTGATGCAATGTGCTATGGCGCGCAAGATGGTTCCGTTGAGGCGGAGATTACCAATACAATGGGCGAAGTTACGTATGATTGGTATAGTGGGGACGATAATCAACTCGTCGGCTCTGGACAAACAATAAATGTGTATGCTGGCAAATACTACGTGGAAGCTTACGACGAAAATCATAAGAATTGTAAGATTCAGTCTAAATTAGTGACCGTTGGACAACCTCAAAAGATGATTGTTGTTCCTTCAACTGAAAAAATGCCTTATTGTAAAGATAAAACAGGAGAAATCTCGGTTGAGGTGACTCACGGTGTTGGCGCATATACGTTTGAATTGCGTAAGGAGAATGGAAATCTTGCCGTTCCCAAAAAACAGGCATTGAAAGGTTCCACAGTGTTTACCGGTGTGTGGGCTGACGAATTGTTCACGGTGCGCGTGATTGATAAAAATGGATGTGTTGTTGATACAACCAAGTCTATTTCCGATATTCCTCACTATACACTTCAAGGTATATTGGTGGAGCCAGTTCACTGCGTTGGCGATGCCAATGCGGAACTTCAGGTTGTGGTGTTGTCAACCGATGAAAACACATTTGAACCATATACGTATGTTTGGAGTCACGATGTGAACGAAACTTCAAATATGGCAACAGGCTTGCCGGCTGGCAAATATCAAGTTCTGGTAACCGACGGAAAAGGATGTAAAATCTCGTATGATTTTGATGAGGTAAAAGATGCTCTTCCGCTTGTGATTGATTTTTATGAAACGCCTGGAATTTTGTGTAACGGAGGAAAGGGTAATTTGTTGATTGATATTTCGTCGGGAGGAAGTGGTAGCTACATCTACGATTGGTACGATGAGGAAGATGAACTGCTGCATCATTCTGAATATCCACAATTTAATGATTTGTCGGCGGGAACGTATAAAGTGCATGTTACCGATAAATATGGTTGCTCTGGCGAAAATACCACGCAATTGCAGGAGCCTTCGGAACTGACGGCTGTCTTCTCGGTTCAGGAAACACAGTGTGGCGCAAATGAGGCTGTGGGTGTCATTACACTTGAAAATGTTTCTGGCGGTCTCGAAGGTAGTGAATATCGTTTCCGTTGGAATAATGATAGCCAGTGGACAGATTTTTCATCAGAAGAAAACCGTGTTTTGTCGGGACTTACGGCTGGAGAATATTCTTGTACAATCACCAACGCCAAAAATCCTGAAGATTGCTATATTGTTGAAACAATGAACACCAGTCCGATCGTGCCGATGTCTATCAAAACTAAAACACGTCCAACCCGTTGTAGTTACTACACCGATGAGGATTTACGTCAAAATGGTTCGGACGGTTCTATTGAAGTTACTGAATTGATGGTTTCTTCTCGCGATTATGTGGTTGTGTCGCCGGCTTCGCTTGACACCTACACGTTCTCATGGAATGATGATTCCTTGCAGGTAGGAAAAATAGCGAAGAATTTGATTGCACGTGATTATGAAGTTACGGTTACGGGTTCAAACGGTTGTTCAAAAACGTTCGATGCAGGTACAGTTGGCTCAAACATCACTCTAACGGCGGAAATCATTGCTTCGGAAGATTCTTCAAAGTTACGGAAAACCATTTGTTTGGGTGATTCGCTTGAACTGACGGCAAATGTAAAAGCTCGTTTTTATAATGGATATCAACCTTCGATGGAAGAAGTTGAGTTTGAATGGGAGGCTGTGGAAGCAAACCGCTCTGCACGGATTACGGGCGCAAAATCACTGACGGCATTGGTTACTCCGTTGACCAAATATTACACTGATAGTACACTTATAAGAATGACCTATCGTATCGATGGTTGTTCATCGCGACCTGCAGAATTCTCGATTTCGCATTTCGACTCGGTTGGCTTCGCTGTTGAAGTGCTTGATTCGCTTGGATTTTCTGTCGGAACGGATTCTGTTGGTATAATGAAGGAAATACCATACATAATAAATCCAGTGCTGGAACCGTGGTATGCACATAAAATAGGGGATAATGGCGTTGAGAGCATTCAATGGAGTTCGTACAAGGAAGATAGAATAGAACATGGAACAATTTCCGATACGACAACCAATGAAAAAACGTATCTTCGTTCTAATCTGTATGGTTTGCAGATTAAGGTTGCGGAACCACAATATGTGTACGCGCTTGCAAAAACCACTAACGGCTGTTTCGAACGTGCTGTTGTGTATTTGAATGTATATTCGTCGGCATTTGTGCCATCAGGATTCTCGCCAAACGGTGATGGCGTGAACGATACGTGGGTGATTCCGTTCCTTGTGAATTGTCCGGAAGCGAAAGTCACGGTCTTCAATCGCTGGGGAACGAAAGTGTTTGAAAATCAACGAGAATATTATTCGCATCCATGGAATGGAACGGCGAACAATGGTAATCCATTGCCAATAGGAACATATTATTATGTAATAGAATACAACGATAAGGACCATACTCCAACTAAAACTGGTTCAATTTCAATTTTACGATGATGAGGAAACGTATTTTGATATATATGGTTTGTTTGTTTTGCGCCACGGTTTCGTATGGTCAGCAAACCCCATTGTATTCTATGTATATGTTCAATGAATTTGCGTATAATCCGGCGGTGGCAGGGTTGTCGAAATATGCACATGCACAGGTCAATAACCGCTATCAATTTGTGGGAATTGAAAACGCACCTATTACTGCAACAATCACACTTACTGGAAAGTTGAGCAGCCAACCTATGGGATGGGGCGGTATGATTTACAACGACAGCCAAGGTGCGTTCAGCAAATTTGGCGTGTATGGCGCTTATTCATATCATTTGAACGTGAATCGTTATTCGAGGTTGGCTATGGGACTCAATATAGGCGTTATAAAATATGCCATAGACTTATCGAAAATTAGATTTTTGGAAGAAGAAACCAGCCTCGATGAATCAATCTACTCATCAATTCGTCCAGATGCCTCATTTGGTGTTTATTATGATATGCGGCACTATTTTGTCGGTATGTCGGTTGACCAGTTGTTTAACAACAGAATCGAAATCTACGATGATACGTTGGTGGTTGACAATGCTATGAATCGCTTCAAAAGTCACCTCAATATGATGGTGGGCTGTAAATACAATATTTCCAAAACGTTGAAGTGTGATGCCTCTGTGGTAGCACGAAAAGTGTATGCGTCGCCTTGGCAATTTGAGGGTTCGATTCGTGCAACATACCACGAAACAATTTGGGGCGGCGTTTCGTATCGTACACAGGATGCCGCAGTTTTGTTCTTGGGCTATACATACCGAGAAGCGTTCTCGTTTGGTTATTCGTATGATATGACCTACTCGAAACTGAAAGAAGGCTCACGTGGTGCGCACGAGGTATTTTTGTCTTTTGAATTCAAACAAAGAGGGAAAGAATGAGTTGTAAAAAAATAGTTTTAGTGGCACTGAGCATCGTGTTGCTATGTTGTTGTGGGGGGAAGAAGAAAATCACTGATGATGGTATTCTGTCGCCAGAGGAAATGGTTGCCGTATTGGTTGATGTGCATTTGTTGGATGCAGCAATTGCAACGTATAATTCCGTGGAAAAACGGGAAGTGAAATTGACAGAGGAATGCTATGATTCTCTTGTGCTTAGCAAACATGAGTGTAATGATAGTATTTTCCGTAAGAGTTTTGAATATTATGCGGTAGAAGGCAAAATCAAAGATATTTACGAGAAGGTGATTGATTCATTGAATGTTATGAAAATCAATCAGGAAAAATAATCGAAATAACAATGCGGCGACTTTCTGCACAGTATATTTTCGATGGCGAACGGTATTACAAATTGGCGACACTCGTTGTTGACGAACAATCGGACACAATTTATCTGGAACAAAACACATTGCCATACCAAGAACATTCTTGTGTGGAGTTTTACAATGGCGTGATATGCTATAATCCTAACAAAAAATCAGATGTTGTGTTGCTCGAAAATTTTGATTTCGAACATTTTACACGCACAGCGAAAACAACGGAAAAAAGATTGTTGTGATGGTTTCCGCAAATACGTTTAAGTAGGTTAGTTTTTCTTTATTGTACTATTCTTTACAAAAAATTTGCTCTGCGCTGCAATACCGATTCTAAATACACGGAGAATTCGGTTGAAATATATGTTGTAGTAGTCTTCGCCCCAATAATATTGGGCAAAAATTGTAACATCCTGCAAAAATCCAGGTTTGAACGATATGCAGTAATCCAATATGCATCGTTGAAAGTCGAGAAATGCGTAATCTTGTATGTTTCCGCAAATAAGTCCCAGTTTTATTGTGTTCGATAGGATTGTTTCTTTGCCGTCGAACGATGGAATGTTGAGGTTACTCAGTGTTTTCGCTATGTTCCAGTCAAACGTCACTTCAAAATTCAATCTCCATCTGCCATATAACCCGTTGAGCATAGTATCGCGTTGGTGGCAATACGAACCAGAAATACGTGAGTAGTATTGGCGGCTGCTATGCGCCCGCGATGCAAATATACCGGCCTCTATCCAGTTCGAAGAGAAACTGCCGTTTTGGTAGTTGATGCTTGTGTTTGTGGAATCGGTGTAGAAATATCCATCCTGACCATTGGAATGGTGATACCACGAAATGTATTGGAACCAGTCGTGGTATTCAGCCGTACGTTCCGATGATTGGTGGACAAGTATAACTCTCGGTTTGTACGATGGCGTGCGGACTGGGTAGGAATATTCGTTGTACATGCGGAGAATTACTTGCGGGGAAATTAGAAATGCCCACTTTTTTACCGCATCGAAACTGATTCGGTAATAGGGAATGATGTTTGCCTCGAACAGCAAAGGCTCAATGTTTCCGAACCCACCACCCATGGTTATATAGCCTGGCTCGTAGAATAGGTTCAGCGACTCGTCCCATGTGATTTCATCCCATTTTAGGATTTCGTTCCATTTGAACGATGATGACGTGTCGGTCTGCGCAACTGCAGTTGCGGTTGCGATTGCGATAATACAGCATACTATGGCGAAAAATTTTTTCACAGGACGCAAATGTAACAAAATTCGTCGCGTAATGCACTATTCGCCTTGTATATTTGGCTGGGTAAATAATATAATGCCTCCGAGATATGCGCAGAAAGCCGTGCCGGCAAGCGTGTTCATGGTGTCTTCGCTTAGAAATGAAATGAGTGTGGTGATAAACCAGCTTATAGTAAGCGCATTCCATTTCTTTCGGCTAAATACAATCATTCCTACAAAACAGAGTATAAAAATAGCAAGTCCCAAATATCCAGTGGTAACGCACATTAGCATGTATTGGTTGTGTGGAAGGTTCCAATTTGTTTGCTGGAGGATTTTGTCTTGCTCGTAAAATTTGAACATTTCTGTTTGTGCAAAGGCTCCGGCTCCAATCCACGGATATGTGTCGGCGACTTTTTTCGCACAGGCGAGAAATTCCAATCGTTGTGTAATGGAATGCCCATTAGGATTGTCACCATTGGTATAACTGTGAATTTCCCAAAATGCTTCATAGATGCGTTTGCGTATGTTGGAGTTCGATGGAAAACGATAGTTTGTGAAACCGTTTTGTATGTTTACTATGTCAGAGTCAGTTAGTTGGGCGAAACCTTCGGCGTCTTTTCTCAGGTTTTTCGATGCCATATAGCGACAAACAGTCGGGAAATAGGAAAATCCATTGTCACCGACAGCCCAAATGGAGCTAATGCCAGTACGGGCTTGCCAACAACTATCCAATTCTTCGGGACAGACGTACAGATTCGCCCAATGTCCATTTTCCGCTTGGCTACCTTGTTTGTAGGGTATATATTTGTTTCCATGTTGCGTATGTGTGTCAAGTGTTTCCGCATTGATTGTGTCTGTGAAAATAAAATACCGTGCTTCGGAATAGAGTATAGTTCCGACGGCCAGCAACATTGTGGCGAAAATCGCAAGAATCGTTATGGAAACTTTGGAAGAATAACTTCGCCTGATTTGTGAAATAACGAATATTGTTGCCAACAGAGCATAAATAATATACCCTATCAATGTTTTTAGGAAAATAATCACAATGGTAAGCCAAATTGCTGACATCCAAAGAAATATCCGTTCCGCTTTTGAGAGATTGCTGTGTTTGTTGTAAAAAAGAAAATGAACGCAGGCTGCGCAGGCAACTATTGTGAAAAGTGAAAGCCGTATGTACGACATATATTTTCCAACTGCTCTGAAATTGCTCGTATCGGTTTGGTTGAGAAACTGTTGTATCACACACACTATTGTGTTACAGTCAAGTGAACCGATAAAAACAAAAATGATTATTTTGAATTGCTTGGGAGTCAGTTCTTTATAACTGCCGAGTGTGAATATAAATAATAAAAAAGGAATATATTTTGTAAATGCCCGAATGGCTGCTTGATGAGGAAATTGCACTAAACAGCGCACTAAAATCAAGGTTATTATAATGAGGTAACATATAGCTGCTTTATTGCTCCAAAGTGTGGCGAAACGTTGCTTATGGTTTCCATCGAGAATCCAAAAAGTGATTAAAAGTATGCTTGAGAGTGTAATCAAAAAGTTCCCCCAAAGGATTGCGGCAGAACACAATATAAGAATTACGACATATACCGTCTGTGAATAATTTTTGAATAGGGATTGCATAGCGCACCGCTAATTTTGTCGGAATAGTTGTATGAAACCTGCCGTGTTGTGACGTTTATCGCTACTGGTTGATTTTATCACATAATAATATGTTCCCGATGGACAGTTGTGACCTGAATTGTCGTCACCAGTCCACGAAATTGCTTTGGCAACTTTTTTATACACCAATGTGCCGTTGTTATTGTAAATCCAGATTGTGAATTCGTCAATTCCGTTGGTGTTGAAGTAGAAAACATCATTTTCGTCGTTGCCGCCAGGCGTGAAAATATTAGGAATCGCAGGTTCGCGGTCATCAATATCTTTTTCGTTACGGGTACTGTCGGTAAAGAAATAATCCGAGACTTTCACTTTAATTGTTTGACTTGCAGTGCAACCCGTAAGGTCGTAGTATTCAATATCTTGCTCGTCTTCGAATTTGGTGCTGTCGAGAGCGATTTTTAATGTTACGGAGTAGCCCGGATCAACATTTTCCTTTGGAAATGTGAATCTATATTCGGTTGAATCGAGTGCTATTTCTTTAATTTTTGTTGGTCCATCGTAAATGCTCCAGTAATATTTCCAAATATCGTCTTTATGTGGCTTGAACGTGTTTTTGTTTACTGAAAGAATATATACAAACGATTCCAAGCCTGCTTTTCGTGTTTCGGAACTTGGATCGTCGATTTCGTAGGTGAAATTTGGCCCGTCGGCTATTGGACTAAACACCTCGATAGCGTTTTTCGCAACTTTTTGTCCGAATTTCAGGAATGAAATTTTTGCATTAGCCTGACATTCAGCTAAATCTTCGTCAAGATAGGTGAGCGAAAGAAGAACGGAATCCCCTGACGATGAAATGTATTCAGCAGTTTTCAGTTTGCCTTTCTTTATTGTTTTGGCAATTTCAACCGAATCCATTATCATAAGGCTCACCGTGTAGATACCATCGGTTTTGTACGTGTGTTCCACATACGTTGAGAATGTTCTGGAAACCAATAGCGAATCTGTGGAGCCGTCGCCAAAGTTCCACACATACCAGCAAGGGTCGTCGTACGACGATGAGTTTTTGAAACGTACGTTGGTTTCTTTCACAGCAATGCCGTTGTTGTCTTCGGTGTAGCACATTTTAGCCTTTGAATTGTCTGGTGAAAATTTCACCTCAATTTGCGAAAATGCTTGCACTGTCGCAATCAAAAATGTACAACAAAGAATCAGGTTTCTCATTATCGAAAATTTATTCATATACAAAAGTAGTTTTTTGTCTCGTTTCTGCAAATATTTCATTTGTTTTTTGTCTTCAAAATCAATTTGTCGAAAAACAGAAGAACGCAAATTTCGCTTGCCAAAAAGAATAAAGCTGCGAATAGCACTATTCTCCAAAGTGGTGTGCCTTCACGAGTTTCTTTGAGTATGGTTGTGATCTCACGCGTCGGTTGAATTATTTTTTTCTTGTCGGAAATGAATGTTTCCAATTCTTCGGCGGTGTAACAGTCGAAAACTGATTCGCTTCTGTCGTAGTTGTAAGCCAAACCTGAAATTGGAATATTTTTTTGCGTGAGAATGTAATTTCCTGCTTCTGTGATTTGATTCATAGGATTGACAACAGTTTTTGCTGTTTGAATGTCGTTGCGGTAGTGCGGAATAATGTCGATGTTTTTTTCGGGTTTCACAATGTGCAGAGCATCGTCGGTGGTGAGTTTTGCTGTCGGAATTTCGCTCGTGTTTCCTATTGTTGTTTGTATTTCGTTGGTCGATGAAACGTACATACAGATATTATACAGTACTACAAAAAGTGGTGATACTACAAAATTGCCGTAAGTGGTTGATAATGGAGCGTTAAAGAAAAATAATGTGGCATTTTTTGCTGATGTTTGGGTAAGAAATGCTTCTTTGTTTTCCAATGTTATGATTGTGTTATTTCTTTGATTATCAGTTTTGTAGTGCGTTGTTATGTATGGAAACGAATTATAGCTTGCTGATTTGTCAATCACGTGTTTGAACACACTATTTCGTTCGTCAATTGTTGCGATTGCGGTTTTCGTTGTGTCTTTTGCTGTAATTCTCTGTGAACCAAATTTTTGTAGGAATGAATTGTATGAATCTATATCAATGTTTTCCGATGGAATGCACACGATGGTAGCACCCAATGTGCGGAGTTTTTGAATTTCTTCATTAAGTCCCGCTGGTATGTTTTTGAGCGCATCCAGAATAATGATAGGGTAGTTTGCTATTGTGGAATAGTCAATAGAAGAAAGTTGTTGTTGC
This sequence comes from Bacteroidales bacterium, assembly GCA_017552705.1. Lineage (GTDB taxonomy): Bacteria > Bacteroidota > Bacteroidia > Bacteroidales > UBA1715 > UBA1715. The sequence continues at coordinate 33,157 of JAFZOY010000050.1, read as the reverse complement.
GTGAGTGCGAAATTGTTTTGTTGTTTGCACAAAGCGCTAATGTGTTTGTTTGGCGTTTTATCGTATATGTTGAGTATATTGATTTGTCTTTCAATGAAATACGTGAAGAAATAAGTGTTGTCATATAGAATTGGATAGTCTTCAATTTCGATTCTTCCCGAAATGATTCCTGTGGTGGAAATGTTGTACTCGATTGGAACAGAACTAATTGAATGTGGTTTGATGGTCGCTGATGAAATGGCTCGGAGTGTATCGTTGACAAATAATTTTATTGGGAAATTCGCAAATGTTTCGTCTGTGTTGTTGGAAAGTTTCACAATGATTTTTTCCGTCTGACCGGCAATATGCTGTATGTTTTCGAAATAGCAACTGTCAATGGAAATGTTGTTTGGATTGGCGTTTTCGAATGGATAGTATGTGATTTCCAGAGTGGAATCTTGCATAGTTTGAATGTCGAACGTGTTTTTCTGCATGTCCGACAGTATGTGGCAGTCAAGTGTGATTTCGTTTTTGTGCTGGCAATAGTTACATTTCTTTACAATGTCGGAAAACAATGTCTTGTTTGGCGACGGGGCAATTTCACTTATCTCGTTTTTAATTTCTTCGCTGGTGCGCGAAAATTGTTCGGTGGAATTTGCAGTGTTTGTAAACAGATAAAATCTTGTGTCGCTTGGATAGGCATCAACTATTTCCTGCGCCTTGTTCTTTTCAAATTCCAACACTACGCCATTTTTTGATTCTGTTTGGGTGCTGAACGAATTGTCGATGTATATGGCAACTGCTTCCGACGTGTGTTTTCGGGGCGTGTCGGTGTTGGGAATGTACGGCTGTGCGAATACTATCACAATGCAGGCAATTAGTCCAATTCTTGAAATGAGCAGTAATACTTCTTTTAATTTAGATTTAGTGCTATTTTGTTCTATTTGAATCTTTTTGATTAGTTGTAGTGAGTGGAAATATACTTTTTTGTATGTCCGAAACGAAAAAAGATGGATGATGATAGGAATTGCTATCGCAAATAGGCCAAACAATATTTCAGGGTGCTTGAATGCTATCATATCTTCATCGTTAATTTTAGGTTTAATCTTCTTGATGTTAGATAGTTAGGAACAGCAAAATATCTGTTTGTCACATCTTCAATCCAGAAATATGAAATTTTGTTTGCGTTGTCGAACAGGTTGAAAATCTCCAAACCAAGCGCAAGATTCTTTATCGCCTTGGGTTCAGGAGAGTTCTCGGAATTTATGAGAACATACAGAAAACCAATGTCCAATCGGGTATATGGCGAGATTTTGTAGTCGTCGAATTCATTGTATGTGGCAGTTGGTTGCGCTGTCGGTAAATTGGTGCCTGCAATAAATGTCAAGTTCATTTTTAGTCGTTCGCTGCCTGGCAGAAAATCTTGGAAAAACAAGCTGGTGCTCAACAATTGGTCGTTGGCGCGGCGAATTTCCTCCGATGAGTTGTCGGATAAATGTTCGCGGGCGCGCATCAGCGAGAAATTCACCCACGATTCAACGCCGGGTACAAATTCTCCGTTAAGTTTTGTGTCAATTCCGGTAATATAGCCGTCGGCGCACAAATTTGGATAGTATGAAATGGAAACGTTGTCGATGACGTAGGGGATTGTGTGACGGAGAATTTTTGCGTAAAGTTCTGTAGTCCAATAAAATGGCCGTTCCCACATCGTGAATGTTTGCGAATAACCAAGCACAAAATGAGTGGATTTTTGTTGTGGCACATTGTCGTAGAAATTCCCTTGCTTGTCAATCAACTCCTTGATTTCGCTCGGTTGGTAGTAAATTCCCGTAGCAAATGAAATACGGTTGCTTTTGTCTTTGTTTGGCTTGAATTGTATGCGCATACGGGGATTCCATAAGATTTGTTCGGAATATGTGTCGTACGTTGTTCTGATGCCAGCATTGAGCTTGATGCTCGAATTTGCGTTGTTGTTGAGGTAAAAACGCTTGGAAAAACCAAGATATGCGGCACCAATGGTTTGTGTGTGCGCAATAGTTGAGTTTGCTGTGTTTTTTAGTGTGATGGCGGTGTCGCAGTAGGGAAGTGCGTAGTTTGCGGAATCGATGAATGTCCATTCGTTGAATCGGGCATTATAATCGAACGCGCGAACGGAACAGCCCCAAATCAGTGCTGAGGTTCCGAAAATATGCTTTCCGTCATGCATCATTGTTATGTTATTGGTAACCAATTTGTTGCGCCCGTGTTCCAAAAAACTACCTACTGCCAAAAGTGCGGTGGAATCTTCCACTAAGTGTTTTCCGTCGCTAAAGCTCTCGCTAAGACGGTATTGGCTCAGTATGTCGAAAGTTTCGTCTTCGCTGGCGTGGTAATATAGCGCCTTAAAATCCATAGTTGTGCGGTCGGTCGGCCGATAGTTGAGCGAAAGCGAATTGCCAATATTTCGGTAGATGTATTTTTCCTCACCTTCAAAATAAATCGTCATTTTATACGATTTTGTTTGGCTTCCAAAGTCGGTGATACGTTTGTCTGGAAAGAAAGAATACGAGTTGTTCGCCCCGTAAACCCAATACGAAAGTGTCGCCTTGGGATTGATTTTGTATTTCAGCAAACTTTGAAAATCGTAGAAAATTGGTTTGTATTCGCCAGTCTCGTCGAGTGTTTTTAGTACGAGAGATGTGTTTTTGTATCGCACGCCTGACAATATGCTGATTTTCTGTGATTTATTTGTTCCTTGTACGGTCACATTTGCGTCCATGAAACTTGCATCTGCCTGTAAGTGAAACTCTTCTACGTCTTTATAGGTTACGTTGAGCACGCTCGACATTTTGTCGCCATAGCAGATATCGAAACCGCCACTTGAAAATTCCACGTTTTCAATCATATATGGATTTATGATGCTCAATCCTTCTTGTTTGTCGGAGCGCGCAATCGACGGTTTGAATGCGGGTACGCCGTTCACATAGACTAAATTTTCATCGTAACTGCCGCCACGAACGGAATATTGCGAACTCATTTCTGATTTGGAGTTCACGCCGGCAAATGTCTTCAGACCGCCTTCGATGCCCGAAATAGAAAGACCGGCAATCGCTTCGGCTTTTTCCGATGAAATTGATGTGGTGTTTTCTTCCGCATCGTTGTCGTATGTAATTTTAACTTTTGGAATGTCGAGCGCATTGATTTGGAGGGTGGGCGAATATGATTTTGTGGGTGTGGTCAACGTGATATTTGTAGCATGCTCGTGATAGCCGATTTTACTGAAATACACGGTGCATGGCTTATTTAGCGGAAGTTCGATTTGGTACGTGCCGTTGTCTTTGCTCAACGTGGTTGTGTTGCTTTCCGCGCAACTTACCGAAACCAATGCTATCGCCTGGCCGCGAGCATCGGTGATGGTTCCGCGTAGCGTTCCTGTTTGCTGGGCGACAATACAGTTCGCCAAACAAAGAAAAACTATTAGTGCAACGTGTTTCATTCCGCAAAAATACACATATTTGTAGTTGTGGAAAACGATAAAACACAATTTAAATTGTGGCAAACAGCCTAATATCGAAAAAAATGTAATTTTGTAAAAATTTTGATTATGTGGAAGTTCCTATATGTTGGTTTGATGGTTTTTCTGGTAACGGCTTGTAGCCAGAAAAATCCGATTGTTTTCCAGAAAAAATCCGATGTGAGTGTGGTGACGCTCTCGTTAGATACGAATGGAACGTTTGTATATCATGCGGAAAGCACTGTCGGTGCAACGTTTAACGAGGAGGGAACCTACACTATCGAAGATTCCGTGCTGATTCTTCGTTATCAATATGAAAGTTTTGAGCATTTGTGTTATGAAATTCCGTTGGAGAACGATACTTCGCTGATAATGAACTATAAAGGCACGTATGTGCTGTTCCCGACGAAAAAGACTATCACGAATACCGACATTCATTTTTCTTCAAATGAGGATTTGATGCAACACATTGTTGCTGAATATAATCGAAAAGATTTTTCGGAACGTGTTGGAACACATTATTTTGGCTTGACTGCTGGTGATTTTTCCTTGTTGTTTAACGGAAAATGGAACATATCACCGTACTATGATAAGAAATAATCTTGCTCTTATTGAACTCAAACGGGTTGCGCTTGTTTGAAATAAAAAAGGCTGTCTTTTCAGACAGCCTCATTCTTGTGATTCTCACTATTTTATCTCTTAACGATTTTGAATTTCTTCACAGCATTTCCGTCGGCTTTTACTTCAAGGAAATACACGCCAGCTTTGTATGCTCCCATTTGAATCTGTGATTCCGCACCAATTACCGAGCCTTTTGTTATCAATTTAGACGTGTTGTTGTACAATGCGAATGTTACGTTTTTGAAATCTCCGTTAATTTGTAGGTTTAGCACGTCGGTTGTTGGGTTTGGAAATGCAGAAAGTTGAATTTCAGTGATTTCAATACCTGTTTCCGTTGAGATTTCATATGCTTGCTGAACACCTTGCGAAATGCTTCCATTCTCGTTGGCTACTGCCACATACGCCGTTTGTCCAATTGAAAAACTTACGGAGCCTTCTCCAGTGGCTTCGCCACCGGCGCTTACGATTGAACTTTGCGCAAATGCGGTTATTACCGCTATCAGCATTGCTATTGTTGTCGTTAATTTTTTCATATTCATTGTGTTATTATTTATAATACGTTTGTAAAGATAGAAATAAAATGATAAGTCTATTGATTTTGATAGGAATTTTTGTTTCCTGCTCGGACTCGATTTCTACAATTGAATCTGTTGCGCTTGAATGGTTTCGCTAAGGAAATGACTGCCGATTGCGTTGAATGATTCCTGCGAGTCGGTTGTGAAAAATTGGATTTCGTTAGTCTTTTTGAGCGCGGATTCTATCGAAATGTGCTTGCTGAGATATTGTTGGAGACTATGCGCAACAATGTCGCCTTGCTGGATTATGGAAATATGTTCGGGTAGGTGTTTCCTGATTTTCGGCAACAACAGCGGATAGTGCGTGCAGCCCAATAGCAGTGCGTCAATGTTGGGATTTTCAGTGAGAAGTGCGTCGAGTTCTTTTTTTACGAAAAAATCAGCTCCGTCCGAAGCATATTCGCCGTTTTCCACTATCGGAACCCACATCGGGCAGGCGTGGGCGGTGATATGTATGTTTGGGAAAAACTTCTTGATTTCGATTTCATACGATTTTGAACTTACGGTACCTTTTGTCGCAACAATACCAAGGTTGTTGTTGTGGGTAAATGTGTTGGCGATTTCCGTACAGGGACGGATGATTCCCAATACACGTTTGTCGTCTCCGAATTTGTGTAAATCGCATTGCTGAATGTTGCGTAACGCTTTTGCCGATGCGGTGTTGCAGGCTATAACGATAAGGCTGCAATCCATTTCGAACAACTTTGTGACAGCTTCGAGCGTGTAACGATAAACAGTTTCAAACGAACGGGTTCCATAGGGGGCACGGGCATTGTCGCCAAGGTATATGTAGGAATAGTCGGGAAGTAGCTGGCGAATTTCTTTCAATATGGAAAGTCCGCCGAATCCCGAATCAAAAACACCTATATTGTACCGTCGTTCCGCCATTATTTCATATTCATCGGCTGACCGGTTGCTTCTACCACATTCCACCAAAATTCACTTTCAGGATGGATTTTCTTGCGCGACGATGTTGCCACTTCAATCGGGAGCAACGTGAACGAACCATTCCAATTTCCGATAACGAAATCGGTGCGTCCTGCCATAGCCGCATGTACGGCGCAGTGCGTAAGCTGCTCGCAGAATTTGCTGTCATTTGCGTTGGCCGGTATGCTACGGATTATGTAGCTTGGATCGATATATTTTACGCTGATTGGAATTTGTTTCTTTTTAAAATACTCGGTGATTTGATTTTTTAGGAATACACCAATATCTTCGTGCAGAAGGTTTCCCGATGCGTCTTTTTTTCGTTCTCCTTTGAAGAAATTCTGTCCTGCGCCTTCGGCAACTACAATAACTGCGTGGCTCTTGCGTTCCAAACGTTTTTCCAATACGTTGAGGAACCCTGTACCTTGTTCGTTTTCCAACGAGAATTCCACTTCGGGAATCAAGCAATAGTTTACATCGGGAACGGCCAATGCGGTACTTGCCGCAATGAAACCTGAATCGCGTCCCATTAGTTTTACGAGCGCAACACCGTTTTGGGCACCTTTCGCCTCATAGTGGGCGTTGAGGATAATTGGCTGCGCTGCCGCAAATGCCGATTCAAATCCAAATGATTTTTCAATAAAGTTGATGTCGTTGTCAATAGTTTTTGGAACACCGGCAACAGCTATCTTCAAACCTCGTTTTGCAATTTCTTCGTAGATTGCATGTGCACCGCGCAAAGTACCATCACCACCTACACAAAACAAAATGTTGATGTTGTTGCGTTCAAGTGTATCTACCACAATATCAATAGGTTGCTCTCCGCGTGAAGAGCCAAGCATCGACCCACCATCTTTGTGGATGTCGTCAACCAAGTCGGGGGTTAAGTTGATGAATGGCAACTTGTTGTCGGGATTTAGACCCGCATAGCCGTATTGAATACCTACAATATTCGTTACTCCGTAGCGGTTCCACAAATGATTTACCAAACCGCGAATCACATTGTTCAAACCCGGACAGAGGCCACCACAGGTGATAATTGCCACTTTTGTCTTTGAAGGGTCGAAATAAATGTATTCTTTGGGTCCTGGTTTTTCAAACGAATCCAGTGGTATATTGTTTTTAATGCAATGTTCAACTTCTTCCATCGACGACGAATACAATATCCGTGCGCCGTCCTCCACATAGTCGTAGATTCCGTCTCCCTTAACTTTTGAAAGTTGCAGGGGCGATTTGATTTTGCATTTTCCTAACGTTTTGATAGTGAAATCCATAGCTGATTATTTTATAAATTCATCGCACAGGTATTCGTTTCTGTTTGATGAAGACCGAGAAATCAATTCTGCCAAAAATCCGCTCAAAAAGAGTTGTGTTCCCAAAATCAGGCACACAATTCCTAAGTAGAACAACGGACGTTGCGTCATATTGTATTGAAGATGAACGAATTTCATGTATGAAAGATACACCAAAATAATAAATCCAATCAAGAAATTGATGATTCCGATTGAACCGAAAAAGTGCATCGGGCGCTTGCTGAACCGCGAAATGAACATGACCGACATAAGGTCGAGCGGTCCTCTGATGAATCGTTCGATACCAAATTTAGAAACACCATATTTCCGTTCTTGGTGGATAACCACTTTTTCCCCGATTTTCTTGAATCCTGCCCATTGTGCAAGAACGGGAACGTAACGGTGCATTTCGCCGTACACTTCTATGCTTTTCACCACCTTTTTCTTGTAGGCTTTCAACCCACAGTTGAAGTCGTGGAGCTTTATGCCTGTCATGAGGCGGACGGTGGCGTTATACAACTTGCTGGGGAGATTCTTCGTGAGAACGGGGTCGTAGCGTTTCTTTTTCCAACCCGACACAAGGTCGTAGCCTTCCTCCGTAATCATTCGGTATAACTCAGGAATCTCGTCGGGAGAGTCTTGCAGGTCGGCGTCCATTGTGATGACCACGTCGCCTTCGGCTTTCTCGAAACCTTTGAACAAGCCCGCCGATTTACCATAATTGCGGCGGAATTTTATTGCCTTGACTTGTTCGTATGTCTGCGACAATTCTGTGATAATGTCCCAGGAATTGTCGGTACTTCCATCGTCTATAAAAATAACTTCGTACGAGAAGTTGTTGGCTGTCATTACTTTATGAATCCACTCTGTGAGCTCTCGAAGGGAATCCGCTTCGTTCAGGAGTGAAATTACTACAGAAATTTGCATGTTTCAATAAATCTATTGTTCCACAAAAATAGGAATTTAATTGTGAAACATTTCAACTTTGTGGGTGATATTAAAAAAAAATGTATTTTTGCGGCGGGGTAAGTCTTGTACGACCAGCTCCTGCTGAACCCCCCCAGATCCGGAAGGAAGCAAGGGTAGGCGGTTGTAGCGGTGCGATGCAAGGAGCTTACTCCTTTTTTATTTTGATTATGGCGGAATATTTCAAACTATACGACGAAAACCCGAACGAACGTCAGATAAAGCAGATTGCCGATATTTTGCGTGATGGCGGCGTCATTATTTATCCAACCGACACGGTGTATGGCTTCGGTTGCGATATTACCAACCCAAAGGCGGTTGAGCGGGTGGCGCGCATTAAGGGAATAAAACTTGAAAAAGCGAATTTCTCATTCATCTGCTACGATTTGAGCAATCTTTCGGAATTCACGAAAGTCACCAGCAATCAGGTCTTCAAGGTGATGAAACACAATCTTCCCGGACCGTTCACGTTTATTTTGAACGCCAATTCCAACGTGCCAAAATTGTTTAAAAGCAAAAAGAAAACGGTGGGTATTCGTATTCCCGATAATAATATCTGTCGTGCGATTGTGAAAGAACTCGGCAACCCAATTCTCACTTCGTCAGTGAAAAGCAAGGACGAAATCCTTGAATATCTTACCGACCCCGAAGTCATAAAAGAGGAATACGATAAATTGGTTGATGCGGTTGTTGACGGTGGTTTTGGAAACAATGTCCCTTCTACTGTGGTCGATTGCTCCAATGACGACATTGAAATCGTGCGCCAAGGTTCTGGCGAATTACAGCTGTAATTATTTAGAATAACCTATTGATTGCGAAAGAATTACGTGTTCTTTTGCGCTGAGGCTCAAGGTTTTTGCCACTGCATCTTTGTCAACATATCCGCGGATAACGCATCCAAGTCCTTCCGATGCGCATTGCAAATATACATTCTGGGCAATGAAGCCGCAATCGGCATGTGCCATATTGCTTGCATTGCTGGCATCAATGCTTCCCATTTTTGAGTAGTCAGCCACATATACAATGTTCATGGCTGCGGTTGCCACATAGTCTTGCTTTCCGGCTACTTTTCGGCTGTCGCCTTTGCTGAGCTGTATAAGTTCGTTTGTTTTGTCGTTCCAACGGTAAATGCCCGATGGTAGGAAAACATATAATGTGAATTCCTGGCAGTTCATTGCCGAAGGCACCGTGAGTTTGTCGGGACGGTTGAAACCGTAGGCTGCCCATAAAATGTTGGAAATTTGCTGCTCACTTATTGCTTTTGAACTAAATTCCTTAGTTGATTTGCGGTTCTGCAAACAGTATGTGATTGATTTTCCATCATCTTTCTGAGGCTTTGGCAACGATATGTTTTGTGCTTGGCTTGTCATAGCTAATGTGCAGATGAAGAATAAGTTACAGATAAATTGTTTTGTTTTCATCGGAGTTGTTTTGATTGTTTGAATTGTCTGTTGTGTCAAGAAAAATATAAATGGCGACGGTGATTACATGAAAAAGAATAGTCATAGCCGACCATAATAATTTTTCGGAAGTGCTGCGGAGATTTTTCTCGGCAATCCATATTTGGTGGAGAAGCCAGAGGTCGCAGACCACGCATATTGTAATGATAAGTACTCTAACCATACGCCTATAATTGTTACTTTTTGCAAATGTATAAATAAAATTTCTTAAAAAATATGAATACATTTACCGCAAAATAATTGTTTATGCTGATTTTTATAGCATTGAGTTTGTCGGTGGCGTTGCAATTGGTCGCTTCCATTATTGCGGTAAGTTTGATAAAACGTACCCGATACAATATTGCGTGGATTGTGCTTTCCATTGGATTCTCAATTATGGCGTTCCAAAGAATCTACGATTTGATTTATATGTTGCAGTTGTCCGACGAACACATCGACGATGTGCCTGTGACGAGTAACTGGATTTCTGTTTTTGTGTCGCTTTTGATTTTTGTCGGAACATTGTATATCAAGAAATTATTCAATTATCTTGCTAAGGTTGAGCAACTTGCGAAACAAAATGAAAGCATGGTGTTCTCGGCGATTGTAAAAACCGAAGAGAACGAACGGCAGATGTTTGCCAAGGAACTGCACGATGGACTCGGGCCGATTTTGTCATCGGTAAAAATGGCTTTTTCTGCTCTCAACAAAGACATTGCGACTGATTCAAATAAGCAGATTCTGCTGAAAACAAATTTTGCGATTGATGAGGCAATAATCACGGTGAAGGAGATTTCCAATAAATTGAGTCCGCACATTTTGTCGAATTTTGGCCTCGAACGGGCAATAAAATCATTTCTCGACACGGTGATGATTAAACAAAATGTGGAGGTGAAATTTGATTCGTCGCTTGCGGGTACCCGATATGATTTTAATATTGAAGCGGTTTTGTATCGTGTTGTGTGTGAGTTGATAACGAACACATTGCGTCATTCTGCCGCTCAAAATATTCTGATACAATTGCATCAGGTGGGCGACAAGCTTTTGCTGCATTATTCCGACGATGGAGTAGGTTTCGATATAAATAATGTCCCCCATAAGGGAATGGGACTTTCAAATATGGAATCTCGTGTGAAATCCATAAATGGTGTTATTTCCATCGAAAGTTCTCCAAATAATGGTATAAACGTGTCAATTACAGTGAAAATCTGATGAAAAAACTAACAATACATTTGGTTGACGACCATTCGTTGTTTCGTGAAGGTTTGAAGTTTTTACTGTCGAACTGCGATTTTATTGCGGATATTGAAGAATCCGAAAATGGGAAAATTTTTCTGGAAAAACTTGAGAAAAACGTTCCCGATGTCGTGCTGATGGATATTGAAATGCCTGAAATAGATGGGATTAAAGCATCAAAAATGGCGTTGGAAAAATATCCGAACCTAAAGATTATAGCATTGTCGATGTATGCTGAGGAGGAATATTACTCAAAAATGATTGATGTGGGCGTTCGTGGTTTTTTGCTGAAGAATTCGCAGTTCGAGGATGTGCAAAAAGCTATACTCGATGTGAACGAAGGCAACAATTTCTTTTCTCAGGAGATTCTCGATAGAATTATTGCGAATCTGTATAAGAAAAAAACGGAGAAACCGATTCTGGACTTGACTGAACGCGAACTCGAGGTGTTGTATAATATCTGCAAAGGTTTGTCGAATCAGGAAATTGCTGATTTACTGTTTATTAGCAAACGTACGGTTGACAAGCACCGTGAGAATCTTCTGCTGAAAACTGGCGCAAAAAACACCGCTGGTTTGGTTGTGTACGCTATAAAAAATGGAATTTTCGAGGTTTAGGATTGTTCCAAAATCTCTTCTATGCAACTTGGTAATTTTTTTGCCAATTGTCGTTGCTTGATATACCAGTATCTTTCTTTGGGTTCCAAATAGTGCCCAAGGTAGATTTGCTCCGATTGCCCGGGTGTGGGTACAAGGATTGCTTTACAATGTAGTTTTTCGTAATCCATTACAGAACTGTATCCCGCACGGGAAATAATCAGTTTGCTTCCACAAATCAGTTTCGTTATTTCTTTGTTGGTGGCAAATGTCTGGATTTTGCAGTTTCCGATTTTTGTGGAACTGTTTCTGTGTGCGACAACCCCTCTGATAATGCAGGATTTGTAGGGTAAGGTCGGTAGTATTTCACGTAGTTTCGTTTCGAAAATCCCTCGTTGAGGTTCCGGACCGGAAAGAATTGCAAGCACATCAAATTCTTTCTCGCATTGTATCTGCTCACGGCCTGAAAGTGGCCCAATATAATAGCTGTTGGGAATCTTCCAACTATGCGAAAGTATGCCCGAAATGTTTTTCGAACCACGGTAGTCGGGAATCCAACATTCGTCGAATTTGTTGATGATTGCTTTGTTTACAAGATGGAACGGGTATTCCAGAAAACGGAAAATCCACGGCAACCGAACTCGTATTTGATGGGTGATGAAAATTGACTTGCAAAGTTTGCTGTGCATGCCAAAACGGTTGTCGGCTATTAAATAAGTGGCTGCATATTTCTCGACCAACGTGTTTGCCAATCGTTCTTCGTTGATTTTTATGTTGTAAGCTTTGGGAATCTGCAAAAGCAACTTGAAAAACGTGGAAACCGCATTGGTACTGTATGAAATGCCATATTCGGGAATCTGCTCATGGATAAGCGTTGGAAATTCCTGCTTCAATAGTTCAAGCGAACGTCCCGATGATGCAATAATACATTTGTTCCCGTTTTGCATCAATTCTTGAATGATTGGAATACAGCGCGTTGCATGCCCCAATCCCCAATCGAGCGGCGAGATTATTACGGTTTGGTTTTGTATGTCGGAAACTCTGTTCATCGTTTTTTCTGTGTCGCAAAAATAGAATTATCTTTTATTCGTTTATACGAATGTCGTCTATTTTTATGCAGTTTGTAAAAACTGTATTGCGAATTGACTAAAAAACCATATCTTTGAACATAAAATGAGATGTATGAAATCAGACAGCATAGTAATAATACCGACATACAACGAAAAAGAAAATATTGAAAAAATTATCCGACAGGTGCTTTCGTACGAGAAAGACTTCAATATTCTTGTGGTTGACGATAATTCTCCCGACGGCACGGCTGCTATTGTGAAAACGTTGCAGAATGAGTTTCCTGAACGGCTTTTTATATTGGAGCGTGCTGAAAAACAAGGACTCGGACTTGCGTATATTGCTGGTTTCCGTTGGGCGTTGCAACATTCGTATGGTTATATTTTTGAGATGGATGCCGACTTTTCGCATAATCCTGATGACTTGATTCGTTTGTATAATGCCTGCGCTGTTGATGGCGCCGATGCGTCGGTTGGCTCGCGCTATGTTACAGGGGTGAATGTGGTAAATTGGCCAATGAAACGGGTTCTGTTGTCATACTTTGCTTCAAAATATGTTCGATTCATAACCAGAATGCCGCTTCGCGATGCCACAGCGGGCTTTGTGTGCTATACGGCGAAAGTGTTGCAGGCGTTGGACTTGGACTCAATTCGTTTCAAAGGATATGCGTTCCAGATTGAAATGAAATTCAAAATCTGGAGCATGAAATATCGCATCGTGGAAGTGCCTATCATTTTCACCGACCGTAAGGAAGGTACTTCAAAAATGAGCGGCGGAATCATCAAGGAAGCCGCATGGGGCGTGGTTCGACTGAAAATAGGAAGTTGGTTTAAGAAATAACTATGGCGATTCTTCTTCATAACGGTATAATTGTAAACGAGGATGAACAATTCAATGGGAGTATTCTTGTTGAAGGTGAGCGTATCGCGGATATTTTTAGAGGTGATGTTCCCCAGTCTGTCATGCAGCAATCTGAAATTGTTCCCTGCGAAGGAAAGTATATTTTCCCGGGTGCAATCGACGACCAAGTTCATTTTCGCGAACCTGGACTAACGCACAAAGCCTCTATGTATACTGAATCGCGTGCCGCTCTTGCCGGCGGCGTGACTACGTTTATGGATATGCCGAATGTGGCTCCGCAAACTACCACTATCGAAAATCTTGAAGAAAAACTTGCAATTGCCTCGCAATCGGCGTTTGCGAATTATGCGTTTTATTTTGGCGCAACCAATACAAATATCGACCAACTGCGGGCTTTGGACACTTCTATTACGTGCGGTGTGAAAGTTTTTATGGGCTCAAGTACCGGAAATATGCTGGTTGACGACGAGGAAACGTTGCGGAAAATCTTTTCCGAGATACATATCCCAGTGGCTGTTCATTGCGAAGATGAAATGACGATTCAGCGGAATCTTGCTCAATATAAAGCGCAGTATGGCGATGAAATTCCGTTTGACTGCCATCCGAAAATTAGAAGCAATGAAGCGTGTTTCCGTTCCACGAAAAAAGCTGTGGAATTGGCGAAAAAGTGTGGCACAAGGCTTCATGTGCTGCATCTGACTACAGCCGACGAAATGGATTTGTTCTCGTCGGAGCCGTTGGCTGAAAAGCAAATCACGGGTGAAGTGTGTGTGCATCATCTGTGGTTCACCGATGCCGATTATGCGGAAAAAGGAGCTTTGATAAAATGTAATCCGGCGGTGAAGTCGGAACATGATAGAAATGCACTCCGACGGGCTTTGGCGGACGGAAAAATCGATGTCGTGGCAACCGACCATGCTCCTCATACGTTGGATGAAAAACTTCGCCCATATACAAAATCCGCCTCGGGAATGCCGCTGGTGCAGCATTCGGTATTGGCAATGATTGAATTGTGCAAACAAGGCGTGTTTTCGTTGCCGCTAATGGTACGGAAAATGTGCCATAATCCGGCTGATTTGTTCGGAATCGAACAACGGGGCTATATACGAAAAGGATATTTTGCCGATTTGGTTGTGGCTGATTTACAGCAAAATACCATCGTTTCTAAAGATACAATCTTGTATAAATGTGGATGGTCTCCATTCGAAGGAATAACTTTTTCGTCGAAAATTGAACGCACATTCTTGAATGGAACGTGTGTATATGAAAATGGCAAGATTTTAGATATACCAAAAGCAAAACAAATTACGTTTAGACATTAAAAAATATAACGATGAAGAAATACATTGTAATACTTGGTCTTTTCTTAGTGACAAATTCCGTGTTTGCCGACGAAGGCATGTGGTTGTTGAGTATGCTCGATAAATTGCAGATTGAGCAGAAAGGTTGTAAACTTACTCCCGAACAGATATATAGTATCAATCATTCTTCGCTGAAAGACGCAGTGCTCGGACTTTCCGAATCGGATAGACAGTATAATTTCTTTTGTACGTCGGAATTGGTTTCTCCACAAGGATTATTGTTTACCAACTACCATTGTGGTTTCGATATGATTCAGAAACATACAAGCATCACGAATAATTACATCGACAATGGTTTTTGGGCAATGAACCAATCTGAGGAATTGCCGAACGAGGGCATTTTGGCTACACGCGTTGTGGCTATGTATGATGTGACAGATCGGGTTTTGGCGGGAAAGAAAGAACAGACTGACACATCCGTAGTGTATGATGATGATAATGAAATGGAAATTCCTTCGTCGTCGAAATCGATTTTCGAACAGATTGTTGCGAGCGTTACTGATACCTGTGCCTACGGTGCTTCGGTAAAGTCGTTTTTCGAAGGAAATCAATATTTTCTGTTCGTTTATGAAACATTCAAGGACGTGCGTTTAGTTGGTGCGCCGCCAAGATCCATCGGAAAATATGGCGACGAAACCGACAACTGGATGTGGCCCCGTCATACGGGCGATTTCTGCGTGCTTCGTGTTTATACCAATGAATCGGGAATGCCGGCTGAATTTGCCGAAGTGAACAAACCGCTCGTGCCGAAGCATTTCTTGCCGATTTCGCTGAAAGGCGTGAACGAAGGTGATTATGCCATGGTGCTCGGCTACCCGGGAACCACGGGACGCTATCGTTGCGAAGCCGATGTGCGGGAATTTCTCAGTTTGGAGAACACTACGGTGAAAATTGTGGGCGATTTGTGCCTCGACACTTACCATAGATATATGGATAAGGATAGTGCAATCTATATTAAATATGCCGCAAAATACGATATGCTCAGCAACTATTGGAAATATAGCATCGGGCAGAACAAAGGTTTGAAAACTCTTGGTGTGGCTGATCGGAAAAAAAAGCAGGAAGATTTGTTGCGGAAATGGATATTGGCGGATTCATCGAGAATTGCCACCTATGGAAACTCGCTCGACACGCTTTCGTGGTATTATACTTATTACGCTTTTCAGAATACACGGCTTGAGTATTTGAAAATCGGTTTTCTCAATTTAGTGGAATCAATGATGTTCGCCTACGACTGCATCGACCTTATTGATGCGATTGCAAGCGACGACCCCGTTGCAGTGAAGGAAGTTCAAGTTTCGTTGAAGGACAGGGCGAAGAAATTTTTCAAGGACTACGATGCCAATGTTGACAAAGCTCAGTTCATCACACTTACGTACGGGGCGTGGAACAACCTTTCCTACTATATTTATCGCCACAAAAAATTCCCGTTGATGAAAAAATACAAAGGCGATGTCGCAAAATATGCCGATGCGGTGTGGGCTAAATCGGTGTTTACCGACGAGAAACGGTTCTATGAATTCCTTGAAAAACCCGACTATAAAAAATTCGTGTCCGACCCATTGTTTATCTTGTTGCGATATACGCTTGGTGATTATTTCAGGGTTCGGGATACAATGGATGAAATTTCTGGAATTGATTCGGCAAAAACACTTTACGTTGACGCAATCATGAAAATGAACGCCGATTCGTTGTTCTACCCTGATGCAAATTCCACATTGCGTTTAACTTACGGATATGTAGGCGGTTACAAACCTTCCGACGGCGTTACGTATAACTATTACACGACATTGAAGGGTGTGATGGAGAAAAAAGATGAGAAAAAAATGGAATTTCAGGTTCCCGAAAAACTCGAGATACTGTATAAAACCAAGGATTACGGGCAATATGCCGATGCAAATGGCGAGTTGCCGCTTTGCTTTATCACAAATAATGATATTACCGGCGGTAATTCTGGTAGTCCCGTCATAAATGCGAAAGGAGAGTTGATTGGGCTTGCATTCGATGGTAACTGGGAGGCAATGAGCGGTGATATTATTTTTGAACCGATTCTGCAACGTACAATTGCCGTTGATGTCCGCTATGTGTTGTTCGTAATCGACAAATTTGCCGGTGCAGGTTATTTGTTGGACGAAATGACGATTGTGAAATAATTAGGATTTCTTCACGTAAATCCATGCAGAGGCATAGTTAGACTGTCCTCGAAGCTGTTGTACATATTGTTGGGCTTTCGCTTTGTTCGCAAATGCCGAGAGATACACTTTATTGCGCTCGCCTTCGATTATGCCAGATTGATAGTTCTCTTTTTGTAATTTCTTCGCGAATTTTTTTGCATTCGAGAGGTCAACAAACGTGCCCACAACTACAAAATATTTGTTTTCTGCTTTTGTGGTTGGTTTCTCTGTTGGCATAGGTGCTGGTTCTGGCTTTGGCTTTTCTGCTTCTACTATGGGCTTGAATTCATGCGGACGGGGAACTTCAGGTTGGGTAAAGTCCATTTCCACTTGTGTTTGGCGGAATATTGAAGCAAATTGTGGGTTTTGTGAAACTTGTAAGATGTTGGGAATCAATAGCGCGCCAAACAAAATTGGTGATGCGATGAAAAGCGTTTTTACAACACCAGCTAAAGTTTGTGCTGTAGTTAGGTTAGATTTTTTTTTTTCTTCTTCCGATAGTTTGTGTATCGAAAAATCACGTAATCCAAACGCATTGGCGTTCCATGCTATTGAAGATTGAAACCTGCCGTCGGGATGGATAGTACCAACATTTTCAATTACATACGGAGTGTTTTCATTCAATGATTTCTGTATCGAATCGGTGAATGTGGACAGCTCCTTTTGTATGGTGGCTTCTGATGAGTTTGTTTTCTGTGCAATGAATTGAATAAAACTTTTTTCGTCAGCGCATTCGTTCGAAAATTCAACTACATTTTGTGGCGGTACACAGGTAATGTCTTCATTCTGAATCAATCGTGCCGAACAATGGTGTAATGTGAACGTTCCAATGTGCGGAACTGCAACTGTTCCAACTTCAAGTAACGCTTGTCGAATGAGTGAAGAAAAATCCATATTCATCTTTTATGAATACAAATTTATCCTCCACCACAATTCGGAGTTCGAAAATGCGGATTGAGTTATTACTCAGTTATTAACAAGTGCCGTGAAGCCTATTCGCGAAGCACGATTCCGTCGGTTTTGTAGAAAACTAACGAGTCCGATTGGATATAGAACAGCAGTGCATCGTATTCTTTGTGTGTGGCAAAAAATTGTTTTGATTGTTCTACACCCATAGCCATACACGCAGTT
Source organism: Bacteroidales bacterium (assembly GCA_017552705.1). Lineage (GTDB taxonomy): Bacteria > Bacteroidota > Bacteroidia > Bacteroidales > UBA1715 > UBA1715. The sequence goes on along the minus strand of JAFZOY010000050.1, from coordinate 15,438 downwards.
GCAATCGCGTCGGCATCGATACATTCATCTGCAATGACTGTAATGCTCAATAAATCAGTAGGATATGACTCTCCTGTGTGCGGATTTACCGTGTGCGCATATTTTTTGCCGTCGTTGTAGAAAAACTTGCGGTAATTTCCGGAGGTTGCCAACGATTTGTTGTCCAATATGACGGCAATGTCGCTTTGGAGCGCAGGTGGCAGATTATCAATGCCTTCCTCTGGGCGGGTGATACCGATAATCCATTTTTTGCCCTTTGTATTTACACCTTTCACACGCATTTCACTGCCAACGTCAACCAAATAATTTTTTACCCCGAGCGAATCAAGATACTGGGCGATTAAATCGCTTGAATAGCCTTGCGCATTGGCGTTTCCCGTTATTTGCATCCGCGGGTCGGCTTTGATGCATCTGTCGCCATCAAGTTGAATTTTGTCAGTTCCAACAAATTGTAAGATGCTGTCGAGTTGTTGTCGTGTCGGCAATTGGTGACGGTTGGTGTCTGGACCAAAACGCCATGCGTTTACAAGGGGACCAACGGTGATGTCGAACATTCCGTCGGTGAGTTTCGAGATCCGTTTCGATTGTTCTATAAAATGACGGAATTGTTGGTTCGTTCGAACTGTCGTGTCGTTGTTGTTGATTCGTGAAATAATTGATTCACTGATGTATATGCTAAATGTTGTGTCAAATTTCTGCAGTATGGAATCAAATTCTGCTTTGCGCATTTTTGAATCTTGATACAACACACGGTAGTAAGTACCTTGTGCGATGCCGGTTACCTCAATGTATTTCTTCGGCTCGGTGTTGCATGAACACCAAAACAAAACAGCGACAACTCCAAGGAGATATCGCTGCGTTTTTTTATGTTTGATATTCAACATATTACGGTTTCTTAATAATGCCATTCGGTGAATTTTCAATAAAATGCAGAATAGAGTCGCGTTCTGCCGATTGTGGAATCTGGTTGCGAACCATTTCAAGCGCCTCTTTCATAAGAACGCCTTTCTGTAGGAAAATCAAACGGTAGATTTCTTGTATTTCGGTGATTTTTTCTTCCGCAAAGCCACGGCGGGCAAGTCCAACGGAGTTCACACCGATGTATTGAATTGGTTCTTGTGCTGCTTTTACAAACGGAGGTACATTCTTTCTGATGAACGTTCCGCCACCAATAAATGCGTGGTCGCCAACAACCATAAATTGTTGTGCACCAGCTTTACCTTCGATTATTACATAATCGCCAATCACACAATGTCCTGAAAGAGCCGCATAGTTTGCAAAAATACAATTGTTGCCAACGATACAATCGTGGGCAATATGGACATAGCCCATCAACAAACAATTGCTACCCACTGATGTTTTCATCTTGTCAACTGTTCCACGGTGAATGGTGACACATTCACGTATCACTGTGTTGTCGCCGATTTCGGTGGTGGTGTGCTCTCCTGCAAATTTTAAATCTTGCGGAACCGCAGAAATAACTGCCCCCGGGAAAATATGGCAATTCTTGCCAATTCGTGCGCCTGGCATAATTGTTACATTTGGCTCTATGATTGTTCCATCGCCAATCACCACATCATCGTAGATATACGAAAATGGTTTTACAACCACGTCTTTTCCCAATTCTGCTTTTGGGTCAATGTATGCTCCTACAGATTGATTCATTGTTAATTTGTTTTTTGAGTAATTTGTGCTTTTATCTCACCTTCCGCTACAAGTTGTCCTGCAACGAAAGAATACGCTTTCATATAGGCTATGCCTCGTTTAACTGGCAATATCAATTGCAATTGGAAAACGATGGTGTCGCCAGGGAATACTTTCTTTCTGAATTTCACATTGTCAACGCTCAGAAAATACACCAAATAGTCTGATGGATTTTTAACTTGCGACAATGCAAACACGCCAACACATTGCACCATTCCTTCAAGCATCAATACGCCTGGCATAACTGGTTCTGCAGGGAAATGTCCTTGGAAAAATGGCTCGTCTGCGGTAACGTTTTTAACGCCAATTATTTCCGTGTCGGTCATCGAAATGATTTTGTCAACCAACTGGAATGGATAGCGGTATGGCAGCAGATTTTTCAACGCTTGATTGTCGTAAACTGGCTCCGCATTCAAATCAATTTTTGGAGCAGGAACTTTTGGCGTTGATTTTATGAGTTTTCGAAGAATTTTTGCAAATTCCGTATTTGCTTTATGTCCTGGAATTGTGGCGATAATGTGACCTTTGATTGGTCGTCCGACTAACCACAAATCGCCAATCAAGTCAAGCAATTTATGACGGGCAGGTTCGTTTTCAAATGCCAACGGACTATTGTTCAGCACGCCTTCCTTCTCAATTTTTACGTCTGTTTTGTTGAACAAACTCGACAAACGCTTGATTTCCTCGTCGGAAACTGGTCTGTCAACAAATACAAGTGCATTGTCCAAATCGCCGCCTTTGATAAGGTTTGCCGCAAGCATCATTTCAATCTCACGAAGGAAACAGAATGTTTTGCAGCAAGCTATCTCGGTTCCGAAATCGTTCAAATCGCTGAGGCTCGCAAACTGGTTCCGTAGCAGGAACGAATCGTAGCTGATTTTTACATCAACGCGGAATGTTTCGCTTGGGTAGGCTATGATTTCAACGCCACGCTCAGGTTCGGTATAAGTAACCTTTTCGGTGATTTCGTACACACTGATTTCTGCGGATTGTTCCACAGTGCCAACTCGCTGAAATTCATCAAAAAATGGTTTCGCACTTCCGTTTAGAATTGGAACTTCTGGACCGTCAACTTCAATCAGCGCATTGTGGATGTGAAGAGCATGGAACGAAGCCATCATGTGCTCAATCGTGCTGACTACCACGCCGCCAACACCGATTACCGTGCCTCGTGCCGTGTCAACCACATTCTCGGCAAGAGCAGGAACAATAGGCTGTCCTTCTAAGTCGATACGTTTAAAACGAATGCCACTGTTGGGCTCAGCCGGACAAACCGTAGCTGTCACAACTTTCCCTGTATGAAGCCCTTTCCCCGAAAACGAGACTTTCTGAGATAAAGTACGTTGTTTCTCTGCCATACGAATACTTTTTTAGCGATGCAAAAGTAGTCAATTTCCATTAAAATAAAAAAAAGACGGAGAGAGAGAACATTTTTTTTTGCGTTAAGTCGTTCAGACGTCTGAAATCATTTGCGCGTTTCTGTGGCACGACGTTCTTCATCCTCAATTGTGGAGTTTTGACGATTTTTTTCTTTCAATTGCGTGTTTCCAAAGTTCCATGTGAGTCCTAAGAACAAACGGCGTGTGTCGAAATTGTATTCATCATATACTGAAAAGGTTGAATAGTCTGCGTTCCCTTTGTTTGTATAAGATTTAAACACATCGTCGAATTTTAGAACCACAATAATATTTTGCTTTTTGCCAAACGGTTTTGCCATTGCAAAATTGAGTGAGTACATTGGTTCGGATTTGAATAATCCGTACATAACCGCAGATTCGTATGCAAACGAACATTCAAATTTTATGTTGTACGGCAAATAGAATTGATTCAAGATTTGTCCATTATAGTGAAAATCGTTGTAGGTCTTTTGTCCCTCGTAATATGTTTTGTAATAAAAACCTCCGAGTTGAATATTCATTCCCCAATACGGCAAAACTTGTTTGTAGCCACCCAAATAGGTTCCAAATTGAATCATGTTGCCGATATTATCAAATGTGTAGAGAATTGTGTTTTGATTTTCTGAATTTTCAGCATGTTGATCCATTATGTTGCTGATGTGGTCGGAAAATGTTGTCACCCACCAATTGTATTTGTATATATAGGTGATTTCCATGCGATTATTGTATGTGTTTTTCAAAAATGGATTACCCATAAATTGCGTTAGCGGTGTATCATATTTTTTGAATGGATTTGTATAGGTGTAGCTTGGACGATTCACTCTTCGATTGTATGAAAATTTAATCAGATGTTTCTCACTTATCGGATACATTGCAAAAAATGTTGGGAATATGTCTAGTCGTTTTGTGTCAAGAATCGTTGTGTCTTGATTTTCTCCATTACTAATTGCGTATTCTGCACGTATGCCTGCTTTCAAATTGAACTTGTGGAAAAATAGTTTCTCCCAACTTGTGTAAGCTGCAAAAATATTTTCGTTGAAATGATATGTTGTACTGTCGCTTTTATCGTTCGTACCGTTGTTAATCTTATATAGATTATGGTATTTTGTGCCACTAAATGAAGTTTTGGCTCCACATTCAAAATTACTGCTGTCTCGGAGCAATATAGAAAAATCAATTTTTGTTGCTCCAATGTTTGTTTTTGTGTCGGTTGGATTGTTGAGTTGCCAGGAACGATATTGTATTGTGTCAGACGCAACTCCATCAAAATCAGTGTTTTGTTCGTCCGTGTAATTGAAAAAATCTACGTCTGTTTTGAGTTTCGCATTTTTTTTGAATGTATGGTCATAAAAGATATTTACCCCTGTTTTGCTGTGGGGATATTGCAGATGGGCGTTTTCCAAGAAGGAAGAATCAATTATTCCTAAATGAATAATGTCTGATTTAGAATTTACATAATCATTTGTCTCGCCTTTGTAATACCGTAATGATGTTCCAAACGAGTTTCGTTCATTTGCTTTGTATGTCCCATTTGCATTTAGACTTATAGGAGTAGAACGCATATCTTGCTCCTGTTTTGTTTCGTAGTTGAATGAATTGTTGTATTGGTTGTTTGTTCGATAAATGTTTCGTTTTGCGTTTAAATATGAAGCATCAGCAGATATTGAGAATTTCTGTTTGGTGTAGTAAATTGCTACTGCTTCTTTCCATGAGTAGCGAGTACGTCTTGTGAAATTGCTTGTTAATTTCCCCTTGAATCCTTCGGCAGTTGCGGTTGCAAGTACAAAATTAATAATGCCTCCAGTCCCTGTGGCATCGTAATCCGATGACGGAGAGGATATTATTTGGATTTTTGAAATGGTATTCGCATCTAATGATTCTAAATATGTAATGCAGTCGCTTGCTGACATATGAGAATCGCGTCCGTTTATTTGAATTGTGGCATTTTGTCCTAAAAGAGATATCGTCCCATGAGATTTATTGATTGTTATACCGGGTGAATTTTCCAAAATGTCAAGTGCACTATTCCCGTTGTTTACAATGTCGTTAGAGGGGGTTATCTCAATTTTATCGGCGAATTGTTTTATTGTGTTTCTATGTCCAACTATTGAAACACTGTCCAAATTTACACTAAACGAGGATATCGTAAGTGTGAAGGAAAAACTTTGCTCACTATCGCTAATCACTAATGTGTATGGTTGAGATTCATTGTTTAAATAAGATGCAGTTGCCGTGTATGTACCATTAGGTAGCTCTTTTTGAATAATGAATTTTCCGCTTTCGTTGCACAACGCCGAAGCAGCAACGGATTTGTCGTATTTCCAAACAATTACAGATGCATATGGAAAAGTATTTCCTTGGACATCAACTACAGCCCCCTGAATTGTGGTTTGTGCTAATAGGATAGTCGGAAATAATAGCGAAAGAATGATATTTGTGATTTTTTTCATGAGTTAGAGATTATATTAAGTGAATAGAATAAAGTAGAAGCCATTTCTTTGTCGGTCAATCCCCAGATTTTTGTTATAAATTGTACGGTTTGTAGGGTAGGATACATTTCAATAGGTAGAATAATTAATTTTCAAAAGTAATTTTTTTTTTATTTAAAAATAAAGCAAAAAAAGGATGCCTCGTGAAATTTATAAATAAATACCATGTAGAATGTGTCTTATGTGATAGGAAAAAGAGGAAATAATCGGATTGCTGTTCCACCCAATCGACATGTCAAATAGTTGGTCAACTGAATCTGTCAGATCGAACTATTTGATATTATTTGATTAAGAACTACCTTTGCCCACGAGAAACAAAAGAATTAACAAAATGTCCTTTCAAAAATTTTCATCATACATTATTATAGGATTGATATCTGTTTTGATAACATCGTGCGAAAAACGTACGATTCGTACGTATCTTCATAATGATACTGATTGCGGCGTAACGGTGGAATATGGTTTTGTGTCGTGGAAAAGTGCTTCAACTACAAGGTACCTTTCCTCTGGACAGGAACTTGAAATTCCCGAGGTTGATTATTGGGAGATTACCCAGCATTCCTCCGACGATTCTGTGGTTTTTCTTTTCGACGATGGCACCCGCATAGTTCATCAGTATAAAATTGAAATCGATCCACTTGGTCTTGGACACGACACATTTATTCCGGAAGTACATAATATCCTTTCTAATTCATTGGATCCAAATCCAAGTTGGAAGGAAGAAAACACGAGGGGAAATAAGTGGCGCTACGATTATTATATTTTGAAATAGTGCCTGATACGATTCCATAAAAAAAGCACAACGGCATAGGCTGTTGTGCTTTTTTACGTTTTGCAACGTTTTGTTATTGTTTTACACGTTTTGTTGCTTGTTTTTTAGGCTGTTGTTGTGTGTCCGAAGCTGGGGCTGTTTGGTCGCTTTGTGTTTTTGTTCTCTTTGTCGCCTGTTTCTTTTGACCTTGTGGAGTTGTGTTTTTTGCTGGGAAACATACGCCACATGCTGTTTTTCCTTGCGTTGTGGCCTCGCTTACAGTCACATGCTTTTTTGTACCTGTGCAGTTTTTCATGTCAATGCATGATGCTGATTTGTGGTACGTTGTTGAACTTGAACAAATCCAAACACTTTGCTGCTGTTTGCAAATAGATGTTGAACTGATTGTGAATGAGCACAAAAGTGCGATACCAAGAATAAAGACTAATTTTTTCATCTGAGTAAATATTAAGTTTAACAAAAATAAAAATATATGGGTTCTAAACAAATATAATGCCGTAATTTTTAATCAAAAATCCACTTTCGTTAGATAAAATATGTACATTTGCAAAATAAAAGGTAAAGAAATGAACTCAAAAACTGGTGTTCTTAGTTTGGTCCTTGCTATACTATTGGCGTTGGCAGTAGGATTTTTTGCATGGCAAAACACACAATTAAAATCGGAAATAGCAACGTTGCAGGATACGGTGCAAGTGGCTCATGTGGAGAAGGCTAAATTGTTGAGCAATTTGGATTCTCTGGAAGTGGAAATCAAAAAACAGGTTGCTGCAAACGAGGAAATGGATTCAGTGCTTGCTGAACGTCTCGCCGAAATTGAACAAACTCGTGCGGAATTGGCTGTGGCAAAGGCTGATGCGGCATTGGTCGCAAAGTATAAAAAACAAATTGAGGTGTTGCGTGCAACAGCGGAGCAATTCATTCGTGAAAACGATAGATTGAAACATAAAGTGGATTCGTTGTCGTTTGTTGATAGTCTGAAACAGCAGAAAATCGACACAATGACTATTATCGACTATCAAAAAACGCAGCAAATCGAAAAGTTGTCGGAAAAAGTTGAAATCGGTTCCCAATTGAGAATCAGCGACATTGTGGCAAAAGGTTATAATAAAAGCGGTAAAATTGCTACAAAAGCCCGCAGAACTGCAAAAATCGGTGTTTCGGGTACGTTGCTGAAAAACAACTTGGCGGAAGCTGGTTCGAAAACGTTGTTTATCCGAATCATTGCGCCAAATGGAACTGTTCTCACCGCAAGCAATATTAACCAATTCGATTTCGAAGGAAAAACTATCATGTACACCGAAAAGAAAGAGTTGGGCTATAATAATGAAGATGTGAAATTCGAAATCTTCTATGATGCTTCCAACGAAACGTTGGAAATCGGAACGTACCAGATTTCTATTTTCTGCGGTGGAAAAGAAATTGGACGGTCTTCGTTAGGATTACAATAATTTTTTTAATATATTTGCAAGAAAGAATTTGGGAATCCCGTTTAGTCGGGATTCCTTTTGTTTTGCACAAATTAAAGTAAACATAATATGGCAAAGATTTCATACGTAACGGAAGAAGGTTTACGCAAACTGCAACAGGAATTGGATCAATTGACTACAATTGAACGTCCGAAGATTTCTCAACAAATCGCAGAAGCACGCGACAAAGGTGATTTGTCGGAAAATGCTGAATATGATGCTGCAAAAGAGGCTCAGGGTTTGTTGGAACTTCGTATTTCAAAATTGCAGGAAACAATCATCAATTCCCGTATCATAGACGAATCGAAGTTGGATACTTCTACTGTGCAGATTTTGTCGAAGGTTACTATCCGTAACACAAAGAATAATATGAAGATGCAATACACTCTTGTGGCTGAATCGGAAGCTGATTTCAAGAGTGGAAAGATTTCCATCAATACTCCGATAGCAAAGGGACTTTTGGGTAAGAAAGTCGGCGATATTGCTGAAGTACAGGTTCCTGCCGGAAAAATTCCATTTGAAATAGTTGAAATATCTCGATAATTATGGCTTCAATTTTCTCGAAAATCGTTGCAGGCGAAATACCTGCTCATAAAGTTGCCGAAAACGATGAGTTTTTGGCTTTTTTGGATATTAGCCCGATGGCAATCGGTCATACGTTGGTGATTCCAAAACAGGAGATTCCATATATCTTCGATGTTGACGATGCATTGCTTGGCCGTATGATGGTGTTCGCGAAACGTGTTGCGAAAGCTGTTGAGGCAAGTATTCCTTGCACACGTATCGGCGTTGGCGTGGTTGGCTTGGAAGTCCCTCATTGCCATATTCATTTGATTCCACTCCAAAATTCGGTGGGTGAAATGAATTTCGGTGGCCCGAAACTTTCTCCGTCAAACGAAGGGTTGGCTGCTGTGGCACAAAAAATACGGTCGAATTTCAAATAGATTTCGTGATTGATGGCTGTTGGCACACCGAAAAATAAAATAACGATTTATACCGAATCAAAATTTCTTGCTGAGAAGAAGTATGTGTTTCAAGTACTTTTCAAAGAAATTCTTGGTGTTGAGTATGAGTTGTTCGACACATCTGTTAGCCAGGTGTATAAGTTTGTGTTGCCTAACGGCGCCTTTCTTGAGTTTGCCGACGAATTTTTTACGTATATCCCGGAATCAATAGGATATTGTTCCCGAAAATACATTCCCACAAAAATTTCGGAACTGAAGAATGCGCTTCCTGATGAGATTGTTCCGTTTTTGTATGGAAACAATACGCTCACTCGCCACGAACGTAATTTGTATTGCGGTGGCGATATAATCGGTGGTGCCTTTTTTATGCTGAGTCGGTGGGAGGAAATGGTTACTGAATCCTACGACAGATGGGGAAGATTCCCTGAAAAAGAGGCGGTTGCTGTGAAGTTCAATTTCATAACTAAGCCGATTGTCCATTTGTATGCGGAACTTGTCCGTTTGTTTTGTTCCGAATATGGTATGGTTATTCCGCAGGCGTACACGTTTCAGAAAACGTTGTCGCACGATGTGGATTATTTGTATAAGTGGGGTAGTCCTGTCGATTTTTTTAAGACTTGTTGCGCCGATTTGCTGAAACGTCTTTCTGTGCGCCAATTCAAGTCCTCGCTTAAAATGTGGAAATCGGGACAGGATCCATACGATGTGTATGCAAAACTGATGGATTTGAGCGAGCGTCACGGATTGCAGTCAACATTTTATTTTTTGAATACCAAAAGCAACGAATGTGAATTGCAGACCGAACGGGGACAGCAAATTGTGGCTTCTATTTTGAACCGCAAACATAATGTGGGTATTCATTCGAATTATTTTCTGGAAGCTGATTCCGAAAAAGTGAAGTCCGACAAAGAATTTTATTCATCGTTGTTGCATAAGGAATTGACGCTGAATCGTCAACATTTCTTGAAAATGCGTGTGCCACAAACGTTTCGGATGTTGGAACAGAATGGTATCACTCAGGATAGCAGTCTATATTACCCTCATTTCCCGGGATTCCGTACGGGTATGTGCATCGAACATTCGTTGTTCGACTGCGAAACACATACCATTATGAATATAAAGGAATTACCATTGACGCTGATGGATATTTCGTTGCTCAATGCTCGAAAATACGAGGAAGCCATTGCATGGGTTGATTCGCTTATCAAGACGGTGAAAAAATACAATGGAAACTTTGTGTGCTTGTGGCATAACAGCAGTTTCAATGCGATGGAATGGGAATTCCTCAACGGAATTTATGAGCATATAGTGAAAACAGAATAAAAGGAAACGGCAATGAACTCGTTTGGTACAATATTTAGAGTCGAAATTTTTGGTGAAAGCCACGGCAAGCAAGTCGGTGTTGTGATAGATGGTTGCCCTTCGGGAATCGCATTGGACGAGCAGGATTTTATGGAGGACTTGCAACGTCGCCGTTCGGGAAAAATTGGGACAACACCAAGAATCGAGGCCGATCTTCCTCATATTGTGAGTGGCGTGTTCGATGGGAAAACATGCGGAACTCCAATCACAATTTTGTTTGACAACACAAATACAAAATCTGGCGATTATGCCAACTTGATGGACCATCCTCGTCCTGGACATGCCGATTATACGGGAATGGTGAAATATAGCGGTTACAACGATCCTCGTGGCGGCGGACATTTTTCGGGAAGAATTACGCTTGGCATTGTTGCAGCTGGTGTTATTGCCAAGAAAATCATCTCGCCTATATCTGTTTCCGCTGAACTAACGTCAGTTGGCGGTCGCACCGATATACAGGAATGTATAAAAGAAGTTATGGCGGAAAAAGATTCTGTCGGCGGCATGGTGGCATGTACGTGTAAAAATGTTCCCGTTGGTTTGGGTGAACCCTTTTTTGATTCGATAGAATCACAGATTTCGCATATCATTTTTTCAATCCCTGCAATAAAAAGTATCGAATTCGGTAGCGGAATCGCGGCGGCTTCTATGCGCGGTTCGGAGCACAACGATATGATTGTTGATTCCGATGGAACCACCAAAACAAACTATGCCGGTGGTATCAATGGAGGCATAACAAATGGCAATGATATTGAATTCCGTGTTGCTGTGAAACCGACGGCAAGTATCGCCAAACCTCAGGATACGTATAATTTCGCATCGGGGGCAGTGGAACCGCTCGAAATTGTGGGACGACACGATGCGTGTATTGCGGTGCGTGTTCCTGTGATTGTGGAATGTGCCACAGCAATCGTTCTTGCCGATTGTATGCTACGCGCACAATAATACTCTGTAATTGGTTGATAGTGAAATTCCTAAAATCTATATTCGGAGCAAAATCCTTGGGCTCGATTGCAAGGAAAGTTGGCTACGTGAAAGACCAAATGGGAATACAAAACCGCTATGTACGCGAACAGCAACAGTGGCAGTCGCATTTGGAGAATACGAAACAGTATATTCTTGATTTTGTTGAGAATATGCCCAAACGAAATTCTATTGCTGTGTTGGGCAGTGGTTGGTTGCTTGATGTCCCGATTGAAAAACTGGCTGAGCAATTTGAAACGGTGTATCTGTACGATATTGTGCATCCCGAACAAATTGTGGTTCGCATGTCGCATTTCCCAAACGTGCGGTTGCAGACTTGCGATTTGACAGGCGGAGCGGTGTTGCTGGCTGAACGGGCGGAGTCGTTTCAGGATTTTCTTGATGGTTTGCAGACCTTGAAGGTTGAGGTCGATTTCTCGCAATATGATGCTGTTGTTTCGGTGAATCTTTTGAATCAGCTGGATATTTTGTTGTGCGATTTTTTGTCGGAAAAATTCTCTGTGAAGGAAAGCGATTTAAAGCAAGTTAGAAAATTTGTACAGCAGTTGCATGTGAATGGTCTGCCTGCGGGAAAATCTTGTTTGATTACCGATGTACAAGAACAAAACCTCTCATTGCAAAAAGGAAATACTGAATATAAAAGCTTGATTTATTGTGAATTGCCACAATCTGATTCATGCCGTGAGTGGGTGTGGAAATTCGATACCAATCAAATGTACCACAAGGGAATGCACACATTTTTGAAGGTTCACGCAATGCAATTTTAAGAAAAAAGTGTGCGGAATCTATAAAATTTATATTTTTACAATCTAAAATAAATAGGAATGAAATTACGAACATTTTTGCTGGTTAGTTTGGGATTTCTCTTCTCGTCGTGCACGCAGGCGCAGGAGAAAAAAGAAATACATGCATCGGATTTTCTAAAAGATGTGAAAAAAGGCAAGGCGGTTTCCGTTGCGAATAAGATAATTCTTGATGATGTTAATTTTTTCGTGTCTGAAAAAAATCTTCAGTTGGCTGGCAGCAATCGGTTGGAGAATGTGGTGGACGGAAATATTTTCTTCGTGAACTGCATTTTTATGGGTAATGTTTCCGCAGTCGGGGAATACAAATCGGTTGGGGTACAGACAAAGTTCAACAATAATCTGATTTTCCAAAATTGCGACTTCCGTGGTGATGTGGTGTTCGACAATGCAGTGGTGATGGGAACTGCTGATTTTCAGCAGGCTAAATTCCGCAAAAATGCATCGTTCAACAATATGATGATTTGGGCAAAAGACTCGTATTTCTCTGAAATAGAGGCGGAAGGAACGGTGAATTTTATTTACGCAACATTCAATGGGAATTTGTATATGCGTGATGCTGTGTTTCAGAAACCAGTGTCGTTTCAAGGTGTGACGGTTCAGGGACAATTTGCCGCAAGCGGAATGAATTGCCTGCAATCTGCTGAATTTGATATGATTACGGTAGGCCAACGTGCAATTTTCAATTATTCCACATTTGCAAAACAGCCAACATTTATTCAGGCTCGTTTCCATGATGATGCTGAGTTTGTGGGCGATACGTTGCAAAACCTGAATGAAGTTTTTGAAAATACGTATGTTGCAGGAAAACTGTTGATTGGAGAGTCTGTTGCTCCTGCTCGTTTAAAAGTGGAACAAAATTTGTTACAGAATAAAGAAAATTAAAAAAAGAACGATATGAGACGGAATTTTAAAAAACTGTGCTTGCCCATTCTTTTGAGTGGCTGTATTTTCTTGCAATCGTGTAGTGAAGCATTGCCAATCTTAGTTGAGATTTTGGCTGTTGCCGCATCTGGATGGTTGATTGACGACGAGGATATGGATAATATCCCCGAGGATATTGTGATTATTGACCCAGATGAGGAAGGTCTTGCGAAAAAAGTGGACTTGTCGGTGAAATTCCCTCCGATTGGTAACCAAGGAAGTTACGGAACGTGTGTGGCATGGGCTACAGGTTATAACATGAAGACAGCGTTGGACGCTATCGACAAAGGTTGGTCGTCGTCGCAGTTGTCGAGCTCATCGAACCAAACAAGCCCTGCCGATTTGTGGGCAGGAATCCCAACAGCTTCGCGTGGTTCTGGTTGCAACGGCTCTAATTTTGAACCAGCATTGAATGCCTTGATTACCAAAGGTGCGGCTTCGTTGGCGACAGTTCCTTATTCAAAACTCGACTGTTCTTCAACTTCGCCAAAAGGAAACTCTAGTCAGAAATTGGCGAACTATCGAAAAATCTGTAGCGAAACTCAAGGTAAAGAGTTGAAGAACTTCAAATATTACCTGAGCCAGGGTCGTCCTATATTGATTGGTGCGAAATTGGGCGATAGGTTTATGGCGTGGAACAGTTCTTCTGTTATTAAATCCGATACATATTTGAAAGAAGGAATGCAGCACGCATACCACGCAATGGTTCTTACTGGCTACGATGATAGTAAAAATGCATTCCGTGTACGTAACTCGTGGGGATCATCGTGGGGCGACAATGGTTCTATCTGGGTTGATTACGACTTTTTCCTGAATAGTTTCGTGTTTGCTGCATTTGTTGCGCAAAACGAAAGCAGTGTTTCATTCGCTGGTTCTACAATTGCTTCAGAGGATTTGACTTCGGGTTACGATTTGATGGCGTATTCTGCTGAAGATAAGGTTGACCCAGAGGGGGAATCGGAATTGGATAGAGTGTTCTCGTATGAAATCTATAACTCGGGAACAAATGCTATAAAAGCTAATCAAAGATGGTCTGCGGTATATATGTATTATAACGCAAGCAATGCAAAAGATTACCAAATAATCTACGAAGACTATTATACTGATGAATTTGGCGATAACGACGAACACATGGATGTGTTGCCGGAAGGAACGACAGATGCGTTGTGTGGCGGCTACTGGAATAATTTTGATGTGGCTGCAGGTAATCGAATCGGTGATGATTTCGAGATTCTGTACACAATGCCGGAAATCACAGGTCGGTATTATTTGGTAGTGTTCGTTGATGCATTCGATGCCGTTGCTGAAGGAAACGAGGACAACAATTTCTACTTTATTACAGCAGAAAATGGAAAACCTCTTGAATTTGAGAATGGTGTGCTGAAAACCGAGTTGAAATCGTCAACATTAAAGGCGCTGAAAACACCGAAGGCATTTGGCGACACAGAACATCAGACTCCAATCTGCAAGGCGAATCCAAACGCATATTCTCCTGCTGAAATCAGTCGTTTATTGTTGCACGACAAGACTACAGGCGAACTTGATGCAAAGGTTGCCCAATATCGTTTGAAATCGGCAACAACTCGCACGGCAAAGAAGATTCATAAGAAGTAACTCTAAGGAGTTATTCGTCTTTGTCGCGGATATTGCGGAAGGTTTCAATAAATGTTGGGGAAAGCAATGTTTTGGAAAAACCGCCGTCGTTATAGATTGTTTGCATGGTAATGCGTTTGGTATAGTCGGAGAATAATACAACGCATAGATTTGCAAGGTCTTCGGCGGTTGCATTGCCGAGTGGGGCAAGTTGATTTGAATAATTGAGAAAATACGCTTGTTCGTTCCAATGGCTTCCAGCCTTCGTTGGCACAGGCGATTGGGAAATAGCGTTTACGCGTATCTTCTTTTGCTCGCCGAGAATTCTTCCAAAATTCCTGACTATGGATTCAAGCAGTGCTTTTGCGTCAGCCATATCGTTGTAGCCGTACATGCTTCGCTCCGATGCAATGTACGTAAGGGTGAGAATGGAAGCGCACTCTTCTAGGACGTCGAGTTGTTGCGCGGTTTGCAACAACTTGTGTAGCGACATGGCCGAAATATCAAGTGTTTTCTGGAAATACGGATAATGCGTGTTGTTGTATGTCCGTCTGCGACGAAGGTTTTGGGATTGGGCAACGGCGTGTAATATAAAATCTATTTTGCCGCCGAGCAGTTCCTGGGATTTTGTCAGCAACGATTCAATGTCTTCGAGTTGCGTGGCATCACATTCCACAAAGGGCATCTGTATGGATGACGCCAATTGTAGTATTGGACCAAGTTTTGTCGCAGTTTTTGTGTTTGTGAGTACGATTGATGCACCTTCGGCAACACATTGCTTTGCCACAGCCCATGCTAACGATTTCTCGTTGAGTACGCCGAAAATTATGCCTTTTTTTCCTGTTAATATAGAAGAGTTCATGTTTCTGATTTGATTGTGCGAAGATAGTTTTTTATGCTGAAATGACAATGTTTGCTGGCTGTTTCTATACTGTAAACGGAATGTGTACCTATTAAATATGTTAGGTTTTAGGCTGGG